>CAYLWG010000008.1:0-23777 GCA_964387235.1 uncultured Dehalococcoidales bacterium | reverse complement strand
TGCTCTTCCGATCTCCGAAGGCTGAGAGGCCAGGAGTTTTCTCCTGAAGAGACGATCGATGTTGCAGGCAAGAAAGTTGTCATCATCGGAGGTGGCGATACCGGGGCCGACTGTCTTGGCACTTCGCACCGTCAGGGTGCCGCCAATATTGTTCAGATGGAGATCATGCCCCGTCCTTCAGAAACCCGTATCGAAACCAACCCGTGGCCGCAGTGGCCTACGATTTTCCGTACTTCAAGTGCCCACGAAGAGGGCGGCGACAGGGATTTCAACGTACTCACGAAACGGTTCGTTGGCGATGACGATGGGAACCTGAAACTGCTGGAATGTGTACGCGTGGAGTGGGTGAAGGATGAAGAGACCGGGCGTTTCAATATGAACGAAGTCGCCGGGAGTGAGTTCATTATCGAAGCCGACGCAGTGTTTCTGGCGATGGGGTTCTTGCAGCCGCAACACGATGGCCTGTTGGATGATTTGGGCATCGATTACGACCCGCGGGGTAACGTCGCTGCCGATGGCACCTTGATGACAAACGTCGATAAAGTGTTCGCCTGCGGTGATATGCAGCGGGGCCAGTCGCTGGTGGTCCATGCGATTGCCAGTGGACGTCGGTGCGCCCGGCAGATCGACATATTCCTGATGGGCGATTCTCGGTTACCAACTGTCAGCGGCTACGCCCGGCCTCCGGCTATGGCAGTGGCTGGCCGCAACGACGGTGACCGGTAGTAGCGACAGAATCGAATCAACATGACTTCCGATATCGGCAGGTCGGGTTCGCCAGCTTCGATTCGCGTGGCGGCCGCACAGATAAACACTACAGTAGGCGATATCGAAGGCAATGCGAGGCTGATCGAAGAGTGGATTGGGCGGGCGAAGGAGCAGGGTGTCGATCTCGTCGCCTTCCCCGAGCTGACGATCACTGGCTACCCGCCAGAAGACCTGGTTCTTTACGACAACTTCATTGCGGCTAACCGACGGCGCTGAACCAGATTGCATCGACCGTAGGCGATATCGTGGCTCTGGTCGGGTTCGTCGATTCAGAAGATGGCAAACTGTTCAATGCCGCAGCGGTGTTGTATCGACAAAAAATCGTCGCTACCTATCGGAAGATCTACCTGCCCAACTACGGAGTATTTGACGAACGACGTTACTTCACCGCCGGAAACGAATGCCCGATACTCTCGATTCGGGGAATCAAGGTTGGCATCAACATTTGCGAAGACATTTGGGAACCGGTTGGGCCTGCGGAGGTTCAGTGTGCGGCCGGGGCCCAGATCATCGTCAACCTGAACGCTTCGCCATATGAATCGGGCAAGCAGGGACACCGTGTTGACATTGTTACCGGGCTGTCTCGCCGAAACCGTGTGTACACCCTTTACGCGAACCAGATCGGCGGCCAGGACGAGCTGGTCTTCGATGGTGGGAGCATGTTGGCTGCGCCCGGTGGCGAACTGATCGGCACCGCCGCACGTTTTGAAGAATCGCTACTGGTTGCCGATATAGATGTAGCGTCGCTCGAAAAATCGCGACTCAACCGTCAGGCGCAGTCAGTTCCGCAAGACGAACTCGATAACATCGCGACACCGGCGATAGTCGAATTAGACGTGCCGGTTCCGGCCGAACGCCCACAACTACCTGAACTTTCGATTCACCGGCTGGACCGCATTGAGGCTGTGTACCGGGCCTTAATTCTTGGCACAAAAGATTATTTGAAAAAGACAGGTTTCAGAAAAGTGGCGATAGCTGTATCGGGCGGTATCGATTCAGCGTTGGTTACCGCAATCGCAGTCGATGCCATAGGTGCGGAAAACGTTGTGGGGGTTGCACTGCCGTCGAGGTACTCGTCTGAGGGCAGCATCGTTGATGCGGAAGACCTGTGTTCGCGTCTCGGTGTTGAGCTATGGAAAATTCCGATTGAGCCGGGGCATACCGCATTTGAAGAGATGCTAGCCGAAGTTTTCGAGGGCACAGAGCCGGGGCTTTCGGAAGAGAACACCCAGGCACGTATTCGCGGGAATCTGATGATGTCGATAGCCAACAAGTTCGGATGGCTTGTGCTGCCGACCGGGAACAAGTCGGAAATGGCAACCGGGTATGCGACGCTGTACGGCGATATGGCCGGTGCTTTCGCGGTTATCAAGGACGTGCCCAAAACGTTGGTCTATGAACTTTGCGATCATCGCAACATGCGAGGTCCGGGATCGCCCATTCCGCAGGCGATTATCAAAAAGCCGCCCAGTGCCGAGCTACGGCCCGATCAACTCGATCAGGATTCGCTCCCGCCATACGATCAGCTGGACCGCGTAATTCATATGTACATCGAAGAGCGGATGTCACCCGACCTGATCGTACAGAACGAGCAGGCATTGCCAGCGGGTGGTGCGAGTGAAGCGACGGTCCGACGGGTGGTTCGCCTCATCGACATCAACGAATACAAGCGGCGACAATCACCACCAGGGGTGAAGATTACAGGGCTCGCATTTGGAAGGGATCGTCGGCTGCCAATCGCTTCGGGATGGCAGAGGTAGGCCAGATTCTTCTTACCAGAAATTGCCCGGATCTTGGGCGAATTCCGGATGATCCTCAATTGCATACGTGTCATCGCGAGATCAGGTTTGTAAATATCCACAAACTTGTTTCACATTACCTGCGTACATTAAGTATCACCTGTTTCCTTTTCTCCACTTAATCTTCAATTGAAAACTGCGCTTTGAACCCTGAGTTTTTCCCTTCACACCCAATTGAAGAGAGAACCAAAATAAAGAGATCGTCTTGAAACTACCGAACAAATTCAAAAAATTCTCACTCGGCCTGTTTATGGCGTTGACACTCGTGGCGGTTGCATGCACCAGTGGAACAAACGCCGGTGAATCCACTGTATCGACCGCCCCCACGACCGAGCAGGTTTCAATAATCGATGAAAGTCTCACGCAGTTGCTCGACGGTGATGTGCTGACAGATTTCGGCTCTGACGATGCTGTTTCGGATGCTCAGGACGATTCGAACGAACCTATTCAGACCACGTTCGAAGAAGATGACAGTAGTGGTCCAACCGGCGATGCCCTACTCGAAACAACTCAGGAAGATGATTCTGCACAGGTAACGCCAGCAGTTGCACCGGAAGTTGCGACAGAGGTGACATCCGAACTGGCAGTTGGCGATTTCACTGCCGCGGAAATCGTGGCAGCGCAGGGGCAACACCTTGCCGATCTGTATGAGCAAGCCGTACAGTCGGTCGTATTCATCCGGGCCACCACAACGCAGGGCGAGGGGTCGGGCTCTGGTTTCGTGTGGGATGTCGATGGGAACATCGTCACGAACTACCATGTTGTTCAGGGTGCCATTTCGTTGACGGTCAAGTTCTTCAATGGCCGTGAATACACCGCCGATATTGTTGCGTTCGACCTGGATGCAGATCTTGCGGTTATCAAGCTCAACGATGTCGAACACGAGCTTGTGCCAATCGCGATTGGCAACTCATCCGGCCTGCGGCCCGGTGAGCTGGCGATTGCAATTGGTAATCCGTTCGGTGAGGAGTTCACCATGACCACGGGAATAGTGAGCGCGGTGAGCCGGACGCTGAGGAGCGGGTTCTCGTTGTACAGCATTCCTGCGGTCGTACAAACCGATGCGGCCATTAACCCCGGCAACTCCGGTGGCCCTCTGTTGGATGTGAACGGTGCGGTTATCGGAGTGAATACCCAGATCCGCAGTGAGTCACGCCAGAATTCTGGCGTTGGATTCGCGGTGCCGGTCGATCTCGTGAAACGGGTCATTCCGTCTCTGATCGAAACCGGACGCCACGAATACTCTCTGATGGGAATAAGCGGCGAAGAAGTGACTATCCAGGTACGCGACGACGTGGGACTTCCCGGCGATGTGACCGGTGCGTACGTGAGCAGGGTGGCACCATCGGGACCGGCTGATCAGGCTGGGATCAGGCAGGATACTGGCACGCGCGGTTTCTTGAACTGGGACGGCGACGTAATTGTCTCGATCGACTCCATACGGATGAAATCTATGGACGACCTTATAGCCTATCTGGCACTGAATACAGCCCCTGGCGACGACATAGTGGTGGGCGTGTTTCGGGATGGCGTGGAGATTGCAATCCCAATGACTCTCGGGGTCAGGCCAGCCACGTCGTAGACACCCGTAGAACAGACGGTCAAACATGAAGCCCCGGCCCGTATTGCCGGGGCTTTTTTGTTGTCTGGTGAGTTATTTCTGCCTGCGACACATCGCCTCGATTATTGCAAGAAAGGATGTTATTTACGTTGCAACGCCGAATAAATAACCGTTCTGATATGTCGCCGGAGTCTTAGTAACTACAGGTTTCCAACTCCATTATCTGATCGGATTTTGCCCACCGAATTCTGCATTTTTAGTCGGGCACGGTTAGCCTCAGTTTTCCGCTCTTCACCAAATCTGCACCATCCCTGACCACTCAAAGTGCGATTATGAACATGCCGAATGTGGCTAATCGGATATCATTCCTTTTGCATATCTCGAATTAAAAATCAACCCCCAACAAGCAGATTATTGTAGGTGTAGAGAAGATGAATATCGCAGAGCTTGAAGCCCTTAAGGCAGTAGCAGAGACAGGTAGCTTCACGCGTGCGGCCAATCATCTGGGTATGAGTCAACCCGGACTGAGCAGGCAAATTCAGCGGCTCGAACGAGAACTGGGCACACGACTGCTTGAGAGGCGCGGGTCTGGCGCGGTACTCACCGATGCCGGTCGCGAATCCATGAACTTTGCGATACGCACCATCTCTGATTTTGACGCACTGGTATCTCGCTTCGGGCCGGATCCATCTGCACTGACCGGGATTATTAGGATTGTTGCGAGTACCACACCCGCCGAGTATCTGATTCCGTCCCTTGTAGCAGAGTTCACTCGTGACCACACTGCCATATCTGTCGAGGTAATTGTTACCGATTCGGCACAGGTGGCACGAACTCTCGGCGATCGCCAGGCCGATATCGGCCTTACCGGGATGCCGTCAACGTCCATCGGGTTTTCGGCGATTTCGATGGGGAAAGACGAAGTCGTTCTCGCCGTGGCGAACGAACACCGATTTGCGGATCAGAGGTCGATAATGATCGACCAGCTTCGAGATGAGAACATCATCGAACGTGAAGGCGGTTCGGGAACCTGGCAGACGGTAGTGCAGGCCCTTTCTTCAGCAGGTATCGAGCTACCCGAACACAGGGTGTCGATGACACTGGGTAGTACTCAGGCGATAATTGCCGCAGTTTCGCAGAATCTCGGTGTCGGTTTCGTTACAGTGCATGCGACAAATAACCATCGCGACAAAATCACTGCTGTACGAATAGACGGCCTCTCGCTCGAACGCGACTTGAACCTGATCTTCGAGACGGGCCGAGTACGTGGTCGCCACACACAGGCGTTCATCGACTTCATACAACGTAAGTCTCAGTCTTAGTTTCTTCTGCTGCGATAACGGGTTTTCTGGGAGAACGTTATTGTTGTGCCAGAGGCCTGTTGCAGTATTAGAACGCTTGTGCTAATCTGCGTCACGTTGCGGGTAATTCAGACCCGCATGCCCGGCCGCATATAGAGCATAAGGATGAGCGACGTTGGCTGCTAAGAGAACACTTGTAAAGGCCTCCGTTAACGGGACGGGCGGCGATCGCGAAAAAACCCTTGAGCTGGCGCTCGCACAGATAGAGAAAGCATTCGGGCGCGGTGCCGTGATGCGGCTCGGCGAGTCGGGGGCGCTGAGTAAGATCAAGTCGATCCCGACTGGTTCACTTGCCCTGGACATGGCACTGGGAATCGGTGGCCTTCCAAGAGGCAGGATCATCGAGATTTTCGGTGCGGAGTCAGCCGGGAAGTCGACTCTGGCTATGTCGGTTGTGGCCGAGGCCCAGGCGGCTGGCGGTCAAGCGGCGTTCATCGACGTTGAACACGCTATGGATCCGACTTATGCCCGGGTGCTGGGCGTGGATGTCGATAAGCTCCTTATTTCACAGCCCGACTCGGCCGAGCAGGCTCTCGAAATTACCGAGTACCTCATCCGCAGCGGTGCGCTCGACATCGTCGTTATAGACAGCGTCGCCGCGCTTGTTCCGCTTGCAGAGCTGGAAGGCGACATGGGCGATATGCAGATAGGTCTGCAGGCGCGGATCATGTCGAAGGCACTACGCAAACTCACCGGGATAATTCACAAGACGGACACTGTCTGTATTTTCATCAACCAGCTCAGGGAAAAAGTCGGCGTGGTCTTTGGCAGCCCTGAAGTGACGCCGGGCGGACGGGCGCTGAAGTTCTACAGCTCGGTCCGCATCGACCTCCGAAGGGTCGAGGCGATTAAGGTCGGACAGGAAATCATTGGTAACCGTATACGGGCGAGGGTTGTGAAGAACAAGGTTGCCCCGCCGTTCCGAAAAGCCGAGATAGAGATCCTCTTCAAGTCGGGTATCAGCAAAGAAGGCAGTCTGATCGATCTTGGCACTGAGAGTGGCATTATCAAGAAGAGTGGTTCGTTCTATTCATATGGTGATACCCGTCTCGGTCAGGGCCGTGAGGCGACCCGTCAGTTCCTGAGGGCGAATATCGATATTCGGGACCAGATCGAGTCCAGGATTCGCAGAGGTGAAGAAGAGGCAGCGGCCCCGGCTGAAACCGCCCCGTCAGGTGGGGCCAGCCAGGCACCTGCTACGAACTAATCGCTGGCTCTCCGGTGTCTCTTTCCAATCTCTCCGATGTCTCCCGAGTGCGGGCCGGGTATCGCGCTGCTACGGGGATGTCGAGCGCCGGATAAACTTGGTACCGGGGACGACCCGAGGTTTCTTCGCCTGTTGATGCTTCAACCGGGCTTGCTCTGGGTCGTTCCAACCGGAATCAAGTGACAGTTTCAATAGTAATTATCGTTTTCGGGCTGCTGGGAAGCGCGTTTATCAGCGCTACCGAAGCGGCTGTGCTTGGCGCGAGCAGATACAGGATTGAGCACCGCGGCGAGGAAGGTGACAAACGGGCCCGGTTTGTCATTCGCATATTCGATAACTTCGAGAAATTTTTCGGAACAATTCTTCTTCTGGGCAACCTGTTCAACATCATGGTTGCGTCTGTCGGGACAACTCTGGCTATTTCGACAATCGGTGGCGGGCAACCCACTTTCGTGTCGTCTCTCGTTGCAACGGCGATCGCCACTATAGCCATCGTGGTTGTCGGGGAGTTAACGCCAAAAACGCTGGCTGTAGTTTTTGCCGAAAGGTGGGCACTTACAATTGCCAGAGTCGTGTTGGTCATGATGACGATCGCCTGGCCAGTGGTGTTCGTTTTCACGCTGGTTCCACGTGGGATCATGCGGCTCTTTGGCAGCAAGGAATCATTTTCGAGCCCGATTGTCACACCTGGCGAACTGCGCACCCTGATTGATCTTGGCGAGGCTGAAGGCACGGTGGAGGAGTCCACCGGCGAGATGCTTGAGAACATCTTCAGGTTTGGTGAGATGGAGGTTCGGGATGTGGTAACCCCACGCCTGGACATTGTCTGGGTACAGGCTGACGCCACTTTCGGAGAGTTCATGAACTCGTACCGAGCGTCTCCCCACACACGGTTCCCGGTGTTCGATACTGACCATGACGATGTGGTCGGGATTCTTTCAGTGAAAGATGTTTTGGCGAGAATTTCGGAATCGAATCTTGATTTCGATCAACCGGTTATCAATCTCATGCGGCAGGCCTACTTTGTTCCTGAAACGAAGCGCCTTCACGATCTCTTTGATGAAATGCAGGAATCGGGCCATAAAATCTCGCTCGTAGTCGATGAGTTTGGCGGAATCGCCGGGCTTATCACTCTCACACGCCTGGTCGAGCAGATTGTCGGCCGTACTGGCGAAGAAGGTCTAAAGCCTGAACGTCGTTTCGTGACTGTCAATGAAAATACCTTCGTTCTGGACGGTGGTCTTGAGATCGGCGAGGCAAACGACGAGTTGGGCCTCGAAATTCCGGAGGGTGACTATGAGACCATCGCCGGATTTTTCCTTGAGCAGGCGCAACAGTTGCCAGATGTTGGGGCGAGAGTGCGTTTCGGCAACCTGAGAATGCAGGTTGCAGAGGTGGAAGGCACGAAGATCACCAGCATTCGTGTACGGCGGATTACCGAGGTTCCCGAGCTCACCAGTTAGTCGAAGCTGATGCCAATCGATTCCAAATTCCTCGAACACCTGCGTGCGGGCCTGAACCGTTCGTCAGTGCCCGATGGGGCAACTTTGGTTGTCGGATTTTCTGGTGGACCTGACTCGTCAGCGCTTCTTGCCGGATTATCAGAACTCCGTGATCTATCGGATTTCACTCTCGTTGCAGTCCATGTCAACCACAGGATCCGACCAGAAACTTCGGACCACGACCAGCATGCGGCCCAGCGAATCGCAGAACAGCTCGGGATTGATTTCACAGCGATCACTGTCGAAGTCCCGTCGGTTGCGGAAAAGAACCGCGTCTCGATCGAAACTGCGGCTAGATTTTTAAGATACGAGGCGCTGTCGAGTATCGCAAACCAGCACTCGGCACTCGGAGTGGTTACCGGACATACACTCGATGACCAGGCCGAAACCGTGTTGCTGCACGCAGGCCGGGGCGCCGGGCTGAAAGGTATCGCCGGTATGCGGCCAAGGTCGGTTCTCAAGATTCCCGGCACAAGTATTGAAGTCACGGTCTTGCGGCCGATGCTCGGCATCTCGAAAGTTGAATGCATCGAGTTTTGCGAACAACACGATGTTCATCCTGTGGCCGATGAGTCAAATACAAGCCGTGAGTACACACGAAACCGGATCAGGCTGGATGTATTGCCACGGCTAAATGAGGCGATTCCGGATTCATCTAAAGCTCTGGCCCGGCTTGCCGAAAACGCAGCCGATGAACTCGTGATTGTGGATTGGGCTGTCGACCGTTCGCTGGATATGGCGAGCGCCGGGTTAACTTTTGATTCTGGTGATTCTGGTGATTCCCGCACGGTATCCGGGCGTTTCTCGCGAAAAGACTTGCTAAGTCTTCCACGCCCTCTAATCGCCAGGGTGCTGATGCGATCTTACGAAGACCATATCGGCCATTCGCAGGATCTTGAGCGATCACATATATCCAGCATGGTCGATCACGTCATCGGTCGAAGCGGGACGGCAATTGACCTGCCAAACGGGGTTGCGTTTTTTGTCGATCGCGATTCATTCGGGTTCCGCTCAGACATTGATTCTGGCGACGACTGCCCGTACCCGAACCCATCTGGCCCCGCAAAGTTGAAAGTCCCCGGTTCCGTCCGGCTTGGCGGTGGTTTCGTCATGACAGCGGAGGTCGTTGATAGACCTGCCAGTCTTGATCCAGTCAACCCATGGGTAACATTCGCTTCGCCCACGATTGCGCAGTTTTCAACACGATTACGCAATCGTAAAAACGGAGATCGGTTCCAGCCGCTCGGAATGGAACCACTGGTCAAGCTCCAGGACTTTTTCGTGGGCGCGGGCGTGCCAGAACGCTGGCGCGACAGGGTGCCGATCGTCGAATCGGACAGGGGGATAGTGTGGGTTGTCGGATCGCGCCTGGCCGAATGGGCCAAAGTTCAACCGGGCCATGATCGGGTTGCACGACTGGAGTTGGTGAAGCCCGACTAGAGGACCCTGGTCAACCTTGGATTCACTGACAGTCCGGGGATGCGGCCCCGTTTCGCCATGTTACGACCATCGATTTCCTTGATATCTGCAGTAAACGAAATCGGGCGTGCCGAGGCGATGTAGTAGCCGACCGCAAAGACGTTGACCGGCGCGTTTGCCTTGATGAATCCCCGGATGCGATCGGGTGTAATTCCACCACTGACAAAGATGTCAACGTGGTTGTAACCGTCCTGGTCTAACCGGGCCCGTACTTCACGGACCAGATCGGGCGTCACCCCTCCTCGTTCCTTCGGGGTGTCAAGTCGAATGCCCCGCAGTCGTTCACGCAGTGCCTTTGCGACTTCCAGTGCCTCTTCGGTTTCGTCTTTGAACGTGTCAACCAGTGCAACTCTTGGTACTTCGGGCGGCATGTGCTTATCGAAGGCCAGCATGGAACGAACGGTGTCACCCATGAGGAGAACCAGTGAGTGGGGCATGGTTCCAGAGGGAGTAAGACCGTGCAGTTGCTGGCCGACTACCGAGGAACTTGATGCGCACCCACCGATGACCGCTGCATAATCCATCACCCCTACAACTTCCGGGTGAACATGCCGTGCCCCGTAGCCAATTATCGGAATTCCGTCGCCCGCCTTCACACACTCGTCTGCAGCGGTGGCCCATCCGGTGCATGATGCCAGTGTTCCAAGAATTGCCGTTTCGAACAGGCCGAACGATGCGTAGGGAGCTCGAATGCGCAGCGCGACTTCGCCGCCGACCATTTCGGCCCCTTCATCCAGTGTCCAAACTTCTCGACCGGTTTCAGGCAGCACCCTGCCAAGAAGGGTTTTGACCTCTGTGATGCCACAGAAAATGCCGTCGCGTTCTGCGGTGAATTCGACAACTACTTCAGGGTTAATTCCTTCGTTCCGAAGGATCGTCAACGCCCTGTGCAGTTCGTTGTCGGCTGTATACCCGGTTAGGACCGAGCGTGCGATTTCAAAATCGCCTGGTGTAGTCATGTTTTGGTGCGTTTAGGGTGCGTAGTCTTGCACTGCGCTCCGCGATCACTCAACTCTAGCTACCGTCCGAAACCGTGGTCAAGTCGTCGATGTCGGAGTCGGACGCCCTTTGATCCTGAGTCTCAGTAGCCCTTTCACATCTTCCCACGCTGTCGAAGCAATCTTCACTCGGGTGTCCGGGTCATCCTCCCAGTGAACTGGAATTTCCTTTATTCCATAGCCCGATTTACCGGCAAGCAATAGTAGTTCGGTATCGAAAAACCATGCGTTGTCCTGAACAAGCGGGATCAGGTTATCAGCGGTTTTTCTTGATATCGCCTTAAAACCGCATTGTGCGTCCTTGAATCCGGGGAATGGGAAGAACATATGGATCAGGATGTTGTACCCGCGAGAGGTAATTTCACGTTTGAGGGTCCGGTCGATTACCTCTGACCCTTTCATCAATCGCGAACCAATCGCAACGTCAAAGTCTTCATCGGCTATTGCCGAAACCAGATCCGGCAGGGCCGCCAGATCGGTCGATAGATCAACATCCATGTAAACGCGAACGTCGGCGTCGCTCTCTCGCCATGCTTTTTTTAGAGCCCGCCCGCGACCTCGTTGATCGAGCCGAGAGACCGATAGATTTTTGTACCGGCTCGACAGTTCAGTGGCGATTTCAGTCGTTCTGTCGCTCGAACCGTTATCGGCAACGACTACGCGCCAGTCGCGATCCGGGTGCTGCTCGATAAACGAGTACAGCTTTTCGAGGCAGAGCGGGAGGGCCACCTCTTCGTTGAGAACTGGTATGACGATATCGACAGTTGGTGTCATTGGGGGGGCTGAGATTAGTGCGAGATCAGGATCAAATAGGTGTCAATCGAGAAGCAGGTTAGTGATAAAAGTGCCGGGTGTCGGTGAATAACATCACGAGGCCCAAACGGTCGGCAGCTTCGATTACTTCCTGGTCTTTTACCGATCCGCCCGGCTGAACTACCGCTACGGCCCCGGCTTCGGCAGCACTCTCGATGCCGTCCGGAAACGGGAAGAACGCGTCGCTGGCCATTACGCATCCTGCCGCATCATCGCCAGCCGCCCGCGCTGCCAGATATACGCTGATCGCCCTGTTTGGCTGCCCGGCGCCCATGCCCTTCAGCATCGAATCTTTAGCAAACACGATAGCGTTCGAGTGAACAAGCTGGCAGGCCTTCCAGGCGAACGCCATATCGGCAAGCTGTTGGTCGGTAGGCTTTTTTTTCGTGACTACCTTCCAGGTGGAAGCGACTTCTTCGATATTGTCGGGCTGCTGTACGAGCGCCCCGCCTGTCACGTTACGAACGTTCAGCAGCGGGGCATCCGAAAGCGTCGCTTCCAGTACCCGGGTTCGCTTACGCTTTTTTAGTATTTCGAGGGCTTCCGGCTCGTAGCCCGGGGCCACGATGACGTCGTATAAAACGCCCTTCATTGCGGCGGCGGTTTCTGCCGTAACCACACTGCTGAAGCCGACGATGCCGCCGAATGCCGACATCGTGTCGCCTGCATATGCCTTGCGGTAGGCCTCGGCCTGATTTTCATCTATAGCAAGCCCGCACGGGTTCGCGTGTTTTACCACCGATACGCAGTGTCGCTTGCCAGACTCGCCAGACTCACCAGTTAAATCAAACGAGTTGGCAGCTATCCAGGCGGCATCGGCATCGAAGTAGTTTAGATACGACATGTCGATTCCGTGCAGCTGCTCCGCGTTTACGATTCCACCTTTTTCGCCGGGCGTTGCGTAAATGCCAGCAGCCTGATGCGGATTCTCGCCGTAACGTGGGACAGCCACACGTTTCCAGCCAAACGTTATCTCTTCGGGGAAGAAGAGTGCCGTTTTGTCCTCACTCGCTGCCTTTGGCTCTGGCTCTCTCAGGTATGCAGAAATCAGAGTGTCGTACGCTGCGACGTGCTGGAATGCTTTCGCTGCGAGCCGACGGCGCTCGACCTGCGACACGCCGCCTTCAGACACGATCATTTCACCGATTTTGGCGTAGTCGGCTGGATCGACAATAATTACGACATCAGGAAAGTTTTTTGCTGCAGCGCGGGTCATCGCCGGGCCACCGATGTCGATGTTTTCAAGTGCGTCGGCCAGAGTTACGTCGGGGGCTGCGATGGTCTGCTGGAACGGGTAGAGGTTGTTCACAACGTCGATGCCCTCTATCCCCTGCTCTTTCATTTCAGCCACATGCGCGGGATTACTGCGCTTTCCAAGAAGCCCGCCGTGAATGCTAGGGTGAAGCGTCTTCACTCGCCCGTCAAGAATCTCGGGTGCGCCGGTTACGCTTGCAACTTCTATGATTTTCAGGCCAGCGTTTCTGAGTTCGTTCGCCGTGCCACCGGTGCTAATTAATTCGAACCCAGCATCGGCCAGCATTCTGGCGAATTCAACAAGCCCGGTTCGGTCGTATGCGGAAAGTAGCGCCCTCAAATCAGTCTCGTGCCCTTTTCTGTTCTGTTCTGGCCTGGCCGTGATTATTTCAGGACGAGATTACTAAAATATCTCTGGAAGTGCCGGTAAAGCCCGATCAGTTTCGTCCGCTCTTCGCCCGGTGCCCGCTCGACTACTTCGCCTATCCGAAACGCTCCCGGAACACTGTTCAGCACGTCGTCGGCAAGGCCAGGTTCAACGATGATGGTCATTCCGACGCCCATGTTGAACACGCTGAACATCTCACGGTCATCGACGTTTCCGGTTTCCTGTATGAAGTTGAACAACGGCGGGACGGTCCAGGTCGAGATGTCGATATCAGCACCCAGACCGTCGGCCAGCGCACGTGGGATGTTCTTGTAGAAGCTGCCACCGGTTATGTGCCCCAACCCGCGAATCTTGTCGAGGACAGGGCCTATTGCGTCGAGGTAGCTAAGGTGGGGACGCAGCAGCATTTCACCCAGCGTGTGAGAAGTTTCAGGAACGTTCGTTGCTAGCACAGAAGGATCGTCGTCGGTGCTGAACACCGATCTGACCAGAGAATACCCGTTTGTGTGCAGGCCATCGGATGCCAGCCCCAGAATCACATCGCCAGCGCGCGTGTTTTCCGGCTTCAGGAGTGCGTCTTTACGAACTGTTCCAACAATGAAACCCGCAAGGTCGTAGTCGTTGCCGTGATAGATATCGGGCATCGTGGCAGTTTCGCCGCCGAGCAGCGCACAGCCTGCATCGGAGCATGCTTTTGCAAGGCCCGATACGATATCGGCTATCTTTTCAGGGTCAAACCGGCTCAGGCCAATATAGTCGAGAAAGAATAATGGCCGTGCCCCGGCGGGGAGAATGTCGTTGATGCAGTGGTTGACGATGCTGGCACCGATCGTATCGTGTCTGCCGAGCGCATCGGCTATGCGGAGTTTTGTGCCAACGCCATCGGTACTGGCAACGAGAAGGGTATCGCCAGCAGGGTCCGGGTCGATCACCCCGCCAAAACCACCCGGACCAGCTATCACAGCACTGCCAAGCGTTGCAGCCGCTATGCCCTTTATCGTTTCTTTCACGGAAGCTGCCGCAGCCAGGTCTACACCTGCATCAGCGTAGGTTTTAGCTGCCGGGCGTTCGGTCATTCGTGGAGGCTCCCGTTGACGATTTCGTGTGACGCCGCGCTGCGTAATGTCTGGACGAGCGCGTGATTACGTGATTAACAGGGGGTAAGTATACGTTTGGAAAGAGCAGTTGCGGGCCAGTTGCAAGACAGTCGGAACCCAGGCGGTCGGAACAAAAAAACACCGTCGACGATCGACGGGGGAAAACTAAACGCTCGGAGTTGCTTCGAGCCCGAGCTTGTTCATTTCAAGCTGAACGGGAATTGGATAGTTGCCGGTGAAGCAGCCGGTGCAGTAGGCATTCTGGGGGGCCCGTACGGCCCGTAGCAGTCCTTCCACCGAAAGATATGCCAGCGAATCGGCGTCAATATAGTCTCTAATTTCATCAACTGTCTTGTTGGCGGCGATCAGTTCGGTAAGTGTGGCCATATCTACTCCGAAGTGGCAGGTCGAAATTATCGGAGGCGATGCTACCCGTACATGCACTTCTTTTGCCCCGGCCTTACGCAACATTTTGATTACGCGGGTGATAGTCGTGCTACGGACAATCGAATCGTCGACGACGAGCAGTTTTTTGCCTTCGATCACCCCGCGCATAGCATTGAACTTGGTCTGTACTCCTCGTTCACGTGAATTTTGATCTGGCTGAATAAACGTTCGCCCAACGTAGCGGTTACGAATAATCGCTTCGGTGTACGGGATTTTCGCAGCGGCGGCCAGGCCTACCGCGTGTGGAGTTGAGGAATCGGGGATGCCCACCACGATATCGGCATCGACAGGGTGTTCCCGGTAAACCTCCGCGCCCAATCGCTTCCGGGTTTCGTAGGCCAATTCGCCGTTCAACATGCTGTCAGGGCGAGCAAAGTAAATCTGTTCGAAGACACACATCGCGTGTTTGGCACGAGTGCCCGACCAGATCTTCGAGTTAATGCCGTTTTTGTCGATGACGAGAGTTTCGCCGTGGTTAAGCTCTCTGACGAACTCCGCTCCGAGATTATCGAGCGCAGCGGTTTCAGATGCAACTACCCAGCCACCATCCAGTGTTCCCAGGCACAGTGGGCGAATACCAAGTGGATCGCGCACTGCAATCAACTGGTCTTTCGTCATGATTACAAGTGAATACGCGCCCTTGAGTCGGCGCATGGCATACGCGGACACCTCGAACCAATCGCTACCGGGGGCTTTTGCATACATTTCGGCTATGACTTCCGTGTCGGATGTCTTGTCGAAAGTGGAACCGAATTCCTCTGCCATTTCGATGCGAAGTTCGGCTGCGTTTATCACGTTGCCGTTGTGACCAACTGCGATTGTTCCTCGTTGACCCTCGGCCATAAGCGGTTGGGCGTTGTATTCCTTGCTTCCGCCCATCGTCGAATAGCGGGTATGGCCGATGCCCAGATGGCCGGGGAGCCCATCGAGGGTCTCTTCCCGGAAGACCTGCGAGACGAGACCCATCTTTGCTTTAAGGCCGATCCGCTCGCCCTTAGAGGTCGCAATGCCCGCGCTTTCCTGGCCGCGATGCTGCAGGGCAAATAAGCCAAAGAAAATGGTCTTGGCTACGTCCTGATCCGGGATATAAGCCCCTACCACACCGCATGCGTCATGCGGTTTATCATCTGAAATCGTGTTGATCGGGCTCTGGGTCTCTGGCACAGGCGAAGTAATTTCCAGCTCGAACCACTCAGCTCACGGCGACACTCGGATCCGCTACTTGGATCAGCACTGCCGGATAACTCTAAGAGATAGCTCCAGATTTTGGCGACAATGACACCTTCAAATTTTAACCCTCGATATCCGATGGGTCAACGCGAATCAGGTGTGTTGGCCCACCCTTTACTCCTACTCCCGTTCGCTTCACCGGAAGTCCCTGAGATATCCCCGGAACTTCATGGTTCAAGGAGCAAAAAAAACTCTCTATTTCCCTTTTCGCCGAGTATCCCAGAACTGACAAGGTTCCGAACCCGAATTTTCGAATCGCCCGCCCACTTAACGAACCGCCCTATTACGGCTGCGTGGATGACTGGGTCGGTGATCACCCCGCCCCGTGGGACTTCCGCTTTTCTGGCCTCGAACTGGGGTTTCAACAGCACGATTACGCGTGGGGGCAGGTTGCCGCCGGGGCCGATCGCAGCACCGGGGCCGGTAACAGGGCGTTCGCCGGCATCGCCACCTGAATGCCAGTCAGCCCGGCCAGCAAGGTGCTGGAAGGCAGCGGGTAATACTGTCCGTAGTGAAGTGAACGAAACATCGACAACCACCAGATCGACCTTTTCTGGCAGGTGAACCCCGCCAGTGATGTTCGTGCGCTCCATGCTGATAACCCGGTGATCGTTCAGCAGTTTTTGATGTAACTGGCCTCGGCCAGTATCCACTGCGTAAACACGGCTGGCACCGTTTTGCAGCAGGCAATCGGTGAACCCGCCTGTCGAGGCACCAACATCGAGGCAGACGGCGTTGTCCACTCTCACATCGAACGATTCCAGAGCGCCCGCCAGTTTCTCGCCACCCCGCGAAACGAATCGTTTTTCCGGGGCTATCGTCACCTCGACGCCTGGCCTGACGAGCATGCCGGGCGTTGGCGACCTCCGTTCCCCGATCACAGTCACTTTTCCGGCCATGACGAGCGCGGCAGCCTCTTTGATGTCTGGAGCAAGTTTTTTATCGACCAAGAGCTGATCGAGCCTGATTTTCGTGTTTTCGGCCATTGTTTTTGAAAAATAAAAGAGATTCCTGCCAAAACCCGAGATTGCCCCGGTTTCTGATTGCACCTATCATCGCTGATATGTCGGCAGAACAAGAATCCACGATACAGACTGCGCGTGTCCCGGGCATAGGCGCAATCATCAGAGAAGCGCGCCCGCGTCAGATGGTGAAGAACGGCCTGGTTCTCGTCCCGCTCTTTTTCACTATAAACATCTGGTACAGCGGCACCGATATCGCCGGTATGACGATGATTGTCGGCCGGGCGTTCGCAGCTCTCGGAATTTTTGTTCTCCTTTCGGCGGCAATCTATTTCATTAACGACTCTATCGATATTGAGCGGGACCGCGCACACCCACGCAAACGGCACCGCCCGATAGCCGCAGGGCGAATTTCGATTGGCTGGGCTGTCGCGATAGCAAGTGTATTTATCGTTGGCGGGCTGGTATCCGCGCTGGCGATTTCGTTGCCTATGCTGTTCACGGCGGCAGCCTATCTTGCTACCAACCTCCTATACAGCTGGTGGATTAAAAACATCGTGATTCTGGATGTCATGGCGGTGGCATCGGGTTTCGTTTTCAGGGCGGTCGCGGGTTCTATCGCAATCGATCACGTGGTTATACAGAGAGCCGGAGCGGCAATCGAGTTGAACCTCACGATTTCTCCGTGGCTATACGTGGTAACGGCCCTTGGAGCGTTGTTCCTTGCGCTGGCAAAACGCCGTGGCGAGCTTTTTAGCGCGGGCGACAATTCGATATCACAACGGACTATCCTCAGCGAATACTCGCTCCCCCTGCTGGACAACCTGATCAACGTTGTGGCGACAGCCACCCTAATCGCCTACACGCTCTACACGTTCAGCAACGGGGCGGCTGAATCCAACGTGCCTACGAATAATTCGATGATGCTCACGATACCGTTCGTCGCGTACGGCATCATGCGCTACCTGTACCTGATTCATGTCAAAGGTGCTGGCGAAGCCCCGGAAGAGATACTTATTCGCGACTGGCCGTTGCTCACCAACATTTTTCTGTGGCTTATCACCGGTTCATCGGTGCTGATGTGGGCACGAATCGTTAATTAAGGTGTGACTGGTCGCATTAACGTTCACCGTGTTCCCTGCCGTGATGTCGGTTGAGACGCTCGCCAACAAGACACGGCGGCTGGTGAACCGTAAACTGCCAAAATTCACCCATTTGCCCTTTCATCAGTTGAAGACAAGTAATCGTTTGAAGACAAGACCGGCACATGCCTGAGTTTCCCGGCCGCGTAGATTTCTGGAATATCGGATACCCGTTTGCCGGTGCGCTGGTGTACCTGGTTGCGCCGATCGCCCTGGCATCGATTGCTTACGCGCTGCGACGCCGATGGAGCGTGTGGCACACCGCTGATGCCGATACCGATCTTGGCCCAACACCGGAACGTCTGAGGGCGTTTTTATCGCTGTTGGCTACCGGCATGTTGGCTCACCGGCAGTTCGTGAGGAAGCGCGATCTCTACCCCGGAATAATGCACTTCGCAATTTTCTGGGGGTTCAGCATCTTGCTTCTCGCCACCACTATCGCCGCACTCGAATTCAACGCCGAAAACTATCTTGACTGGGTATGGCCTACAACGAAAGCCCGGATACCGCTTGGATTTGCCTGGGATATATTCGGGGGCGGTCTTGCAGTCGTGGGGCTTTTGATGGCTGTTTGGCGACGATATGTGCTTCGGCCGGACCGGTTGAACACTGCGCTCGATGATGGAATTGTGCTGGGTTTTCTGTTCGGGTTGCTGGTCAGCGGGTTCCTGATCGAAGGACTCCGTATCGGCGCGACGGAACTGAACCCGGCATCAGTTTTCTACGCCCCAGAAGTCGCGGGCTGGTCGCCTATCGGCTGGGTCGTGGCAAAAGCTCTGCTGGGGATTGGCTTTACCCCGGCGGCACTTGAAGCAACGCATGCTGCTACATGGTGGTTGCACGCGGGAATCTTTGTTGGCGCGATCGTCTATGCGTCGGTACGGTTCAGCCGCCTGACCCACATGATCGTCAGCCCACTGCACTGGTACTACCGGACCCTCGGCCCGCGTGGTGCGCTAAAGCCAATGGGCGACTTCGAGACACTCGAAACGTTCGGCGCAAAAGACCTGCCCGACCTGACGTGGACTCAGCTTATGAGTTTCGATGCCTGCACCAACTGCGGGCGTTGCCAGGACGTTTGCCCTGCCTACATGTCGGGCAAGCCGCTTTCCCCGCGCAAGCTAATTCAGGATATGCGCGGCTACATGGAGGAGCGTGCCCCGGTTATTTTGGGAACCCCAGATGGCGAAACCGCACCTGCGCCCGCAACTTCGATGGTTCACGATGCGATTGGCGACGATGTTCTTTGGAGTTGCCTGACGTGTGCGGCGTGTGTCGATGCCTGCCCGGTCGAGATCAACCACGTCGAATTGATTGTCGATATGCGCCGGTTCCTTACGCTGGAAGAGGCCAGCACACCGGATACCGCGCAGTCGGCCCTGCAATCGATAGAGCAGCGTGGTCATCCGTGGCGGGGCACTACTCTCACTCGCACCTCGTGGATGGACGGGCTAGATATTCCCACTCTCGCCGAAAAGCCCGATGCGGAGGTGTTGTTCTGGGTCGGTTGTTCAGGGGCGTTGGTTCAGCGGGGAGTTGATACGACCCGGTCGATGGCCTCGGTGTTGCGTAAGGCGGGGGTCGATTTCGCAGTTCTGGGCGATGAAGAGACCTGCACGGGCGATCCGGCGCGACGGCTTGGCAACGAATATCTGTTCCAGATGCAGGCCGAAACTAACGTTCAGACGTTCGCAAAGTACGATGTGAAAAAGATCATCACCACCTGCCCGCATTGCTTCAACACGATGAAGAACGAGTACCCGCAACTGGGCGGCAATTACGAGGTGATTCACTACACGGCGTTTGTTGGCGATTTGTTGAAGCGGGGCAAGTTGAAGCCGAGCGAGGCAGGTATCGGCAAGATCGGGTCGGTGACGTATCACGATTCCTGTTATCTCGGGCGGCACAACGGCGATTTTGGGGCTCCGCGGGAGATTATCAGCGCAATACCGGGCTTAAGTTTCGTTGAGATGGACAGGAATCAGGAGCGGTCGTTCTGCTGCGGGGCGGGCGGCGGCAGGATGTGGATGGAGGAGGAGGGCGAGCGCGTGAACCAGTTGCGCACCGATCAGTTCCTTGAGACTGGCGCAGAAACGGTCGCGGTGTCCTGTCCGTTCTGCATCCAGATGTTCGATGAGGGTATTTCGGCCAGAGGACAGGAAGATACGAAGCGTGCCGTCGATTTGATCACGATTCTGGATCAGGCGACCGAGTAGGTTTTTGGGGGGGATTCAGCCGCCCACAACCGGTCGATCAGCCGCAAGAGTTCGCTGTGGCCTAACGTTATTTACGATCAAAAGAGATACTGAATTCCATTCGGCTGCGCTCAGGCGGCTGCGCTCAGGGCAAGCTAGCTCAGTGTGGCGATATCCGCTTGATCGGTAAATCTTGCGAATGCCCGGTATCGCCAAACCCGGCCAGATTCGATTCGCGCTTGCGCGAGGCAACTGCTAGCATCCCTGTTAGAAGATGCCACGCCGATCAAAAACCACGCCAAAACAGCGCCCGACCAGCACTTCGTCGTTCGGGACAAACGGAAGATTCAGCCACGATTCTTCCGAGTATTATGCCCGCGCTCTTCAACCTGAAAACCTGGAAGATCTCAACAAGAAGCCTGAGCCCGAGCAGGCAGTCCCGGCTGAAATACTCGACCGGTTTTTCGCTTCCTCAAGCGAGAAAATGAGTGAGTTGCCCGACCGCTCGATCCACCTCATGGTCACATCGCCCCCTTACAACGTCGGGAAGGACTATGAAGGCGACCTGACGCACGAGCAGTACATGAAGCTGATCGGCAACGTGATGCGCGAGACCTTCCGTGTGCTGGTCGATGGCGGCCGCGCCCTGGTCAACGTCGCGAATCTTGGGCGCAAGCCGTATATTCCGCTGCACGCATATCTCATTGAACAGGCAGCACTCGCCGGGTTCCACATGCGGGGTGAAATTATCTGGAACAAGTCGGCAGGTGCGGGTGTATCGACTGCCTGGGGAAGTTGGATGTCGCCGTCCAACCCGACTCTTCGCGATACACACGAATACATTCTTGTTTTTCAGAAAGTTCCGTTCGGCAGAAAGCCGCTCGAAGGACGTGAGCCAACTATCAAAAAAGACGAGTTTTTGGAGTTCACGAAAAGCGTCTGGGCTTTTGCTCCGCAATCGGCCAAACAGGTCGGACACCCTGCGCCGTTCCCAGAAGAATTGCCGCGGCGTGCGATTCAGCTCTACACGTTCTCGGGCGAGTTGGTACTCGACCCCTTCATGGGTACTGGTACAACGGCACTCGCTGCGGTGAAGAGCGGTCGCCACTTTGTCGGCTACGACGTTTCATCCGATTATGTGGAACTGGCGCGCCAACGATTACAGGCTCACGCCAACGGCGAAAAATTCAAGCCACCTCAGAAGGCAAAAAACTCGAAGCCATGACGCGCACACTGGCCGAAATGCTCGAGGAAGAACGCGAGATGATTATCTCGACGGTTCAAAGGGAGGCCGAAGCGTCGGGCTGGTCGCAACTCAGCAACTCGCGAAAATCGGCCCTGTACCAGGCATGGGAATCGCAGTTCGATCTTTCGCACGCAACTCTAAAAGACGGGATTATGAAGGGCTTCGATACAGCCCAGGGAATTCCCAAAAAGGCCGAGGCCGAGATTCAGGAAGAGGTTACCCGGATTATCAGGCTGGCCGGAATAAACGTGATCGAACAGGCAAAGATGTGGACCGGCAAGGAACGGGCCGATTTACTCATGGGGTTCAGTTCGAAGTTCCCGACCCATGTCATCGAGATCGAACGTGCCGATTCGTGGTCGGAGGGCCTGCGGCAGGCGTTGTGGTATCAGGCGGCGATTTTCAAGGCCGACCGGCGGCATGTTTTGCCGGTGTTGATCCTGTTTGGAAATACTACTTCCGACCGTTTTGAGCAGATACTCGCAACGTGCGACCATAACCATGTGACGCTGTGTACGCACAGGCTGGTACTCGATGGTCGGATCGAGGATGAATACTCGTTGGGCGCACTGCTGAACGGGCCGTTACAGGGCTAACCAACTGACCAATGGGTGAAAACCGGCTCGTTTGCGTAAATTTACGAGCTAATTTTTTGCGCCTCATTAGCATCTGGTGAATCTAATCCAACGTAAAGACAAACGAACCACTTCAGGTAACGATCAGGCAGGACAATTTTGTTCGAAATTATCAATCAGTACTCGGCGGTCATCGCCATTCCAGGTTTTCTGGTAGCGATGTTCGCGCTGTTACCCATTAAAAGTTGGCGCAAACGCATCCCGCTCTATACCGGGGTGGCAATTATCGGGATCGCTACGGTACTCGTTCTTCGACCAGGCGATAGTACGGTGGTGACCGATCTTGAAGCCCGGAACGTAATCGTTTCAGGCAGCCCGGTTTTCGTGGAGTTTTTCTCGAACACCTGAATGATTTGTCTGGCATCCGAGCCGATTGTCCGATCCCTTGAGGAAGAAGTCGGTGAAGAAGTTCAGTTTCTCAAGCTGGATGTTCAGGATGCTATTGCGAACCAGTTGGTTCGCGACTACCGGGCCTACATAACGCCGACATTCCTGGTGATCGACCGTGATGGCGAAGTTATATGGCGACAGGGTGGCGGGCTGCTCAAAAAAGCGGAGGCACTGGCGGCTTTGAAGGGTGCGTAGGCCAAACGTTTGTTTTTAGGGGGCCGTGATTTGGCTGCCCATCGCTGCTGGAACACTGTCGCAATGCTGCCGTTCCGGCCGAGTTCGTCCCAAACTTCAGCATTATTGTCCACCCACTCGGACGCCAATATGGTGAGGGTATTCGCCGGGGTTAACTCAGATCGAGCCGCTCGATCACCGCTTCTCGGGAGGGGCAGCCAGACAGGCCTTCCGACTCTATTGCTATCGCCGAAGCTGCTGCCGCATAACGACCTGCATCCTTGATGCTTTTTTGCTCGCCAAGCGCAATCACAAAAGTTGCTGCCCAGATGTCACCGGCTCCGGTGAGGTCTTTTGGAGAGGCAGCAACGGCTGGCACTTCGAGCCAGTCGCCACCCTGCCATATCCGTGCGCCCAGTGCGCCGCGTGTAACGCACACGATTTCGCCAAGATCGAATAGCTTCTGCTGTTCAGGTAGGTCGCGAATTTCAGATTCCGACACGACGACCACATCCCATTTTCGATCCTCAGCGCGTCTTTTGGGCAGCCGATTGCCGTCGGTAATCACACCGTCGGGTCCCCATCTTCTAAGCCATCCCGATGGCAAAAGACACGAAAGCCGCGGGCTGAACCAGTCGATGCAGCCTGTTGGCAGTTCGTGGAGTAGCGGCCCGGCAAAAAGAATTTCAGGGTTCTTCCAGTTAGCCGGAACGGCAGTTTGCGGTATTTTGTTGCCCGATGCGAGTAGCACCTGCGACCGTTCTCCCGAATCGTAGTAGTTAGCAAACGTAGATGTGTGTTCGCTTTCTGAGACGTTGACGTCAACGCCAGCGAGAATTTCTTGAACCGGGTAATCATCGTCAATCGAAGTGACGATACCGGCTGTAATGCCGTGCCTTTTGGCTGTGAGCGCGGCATAGGCGGCGGCCCCACCGGGTGTGTGATGACCTGGTGGGCCGTTGTTGACGATATTAACGTCGAACGAAAGGTGACCAATCGCGACAAATTCTGGCGGTGCGGGTACGGGGGACATATGTTCCTAAGCCTACTCGAAGCCTGGAAAACGGTATCCAGCAGGGCTGGGTTTATGATCCGATCTGATCTCATTGATGGCGTTTCAAGCGACTAC
>CAYLWG010000007.1:0-31054 GCA_964387235.1 uncultured Dehalococcoidales bacterium | reverse complement strand
CACTCCAACTGGCCTCAGCCATAACATGGAGTACCTAATTGTCGATTAGCCCTAGAACCCCGCGCTCGGCCTTGCCGGAAAGAATCGCTGAAGCAACTTTTTGAGCGATATCGGGGAAGTCGACAGGGTCTTCGGAGTGTGTTCCGTAATCGGTCACATCGTGTCCCAGCGATCTCAAAAATTCTATGATTGGCGCCTTCATTGGAAAGCCCGCGTGATCGCCACCTACAGCTATTTTCATCTCGACCTCCTGACTGTTACCGCGACACCGCCCGTTCGGCGTGATGACGCAGGGCAAAGCGTCGCAGGGCGACCAAAGACCATATGGCCTCGATCACCGTGATCGGATAGACCTCCGCAAGCCCACTGTAAACGGCTGTAGCCGCCGATGCGCCAGCGAATATAAGTACATACCATCTGGACCGCGCTTCCAACGTGTACGACAGCATCATTATCGAAACGGCAACAGAGCCGAAAAGAGTAAGCATCAATTCTCCCTGTGGGCAAAACCGATGCCCCTGCCAAAAACCAACATAGACCCGGCGTTCACACAGTCTACTTGCGGAGAAAGGTGCCGCAGCCACGATTTCCCCTGCCGATAGGCGGCTCAATGGTAGGCGGACCGAAGATGTAGGCCGGAACGAAGAAAAAAATCAGTTCCGACCGGTGTTAGTGTTGGCCGCGGCGTTCAGCATTTCAGCAAGACGTGTTGCATCGACCCCGAGCGACCGGGCCGTCATGGCATTTTGTTCGGATTCATCCACGTCGTTGCGTTCGGCGTACGCGACTGCACGATTCGCATAGGCTTCACCCCAGTCGTTTTTGAGCCGTATAGCCTCGGAGAAATCCTTTATGGCGTTATCAAGATCGCCCTTTGCATAGCGCGAGTTTCCGCGGTCAAGATATGTATCGGCATAGGAAGGATTCAGGCGCACAGCCACGTCGTAATCGACAATCGCTTCATCGTGCTGTCCGTTTAGCGCGAACGCATTTGCTCGGTGGTGATACAACTTGTTTGACGCAGGGGCTGCCGATAACGCATCGGTGAAATGCTTTATTGCGAGGGCATATTTGCCATTTTCAGTCGCTCGGACTCCGCGGGCATACGAGGCCATAGTTTTCTCAGTGAAAGAAAAATTGCGTTGCCTGTACCGGTCGATCAGGCCCGAAACCCAGTTCGGCATTACTAAACCCACCGCTAGTTGTCCGTAGAACCTTCTGGTTTCGGATCGCGTGAAACCATTTCGAGCCAGTTGCCATCCGGATCCTGAAAGTAAAACGCATGCCTGGCCCACGGATACTCAAGATCGCGCTCCTCAGTTGGGCCGAACACTTTTATCCCCTCAGCTTCAAGCCGCTCGCGCCAGGCCGGAACGTCATCCACGACCATTGCGGCGTGTGCTGATCCGGGCTTGTTGCGTTCGAACTGATCGGAACGAACGTCTCCTCGCGGGAATATGTATTCGATGAGTTCGATCGAGTGTCCGTCGCCAACACCGACGTAGGCCATGCGCATTTCAACTTTTTCGTAGCCGACAACTTCCGCGATCCAGGGCGTGTCGGAAACTGCCGGTTCTCGCTCGATAGCCATGCCGAGAAGATCGGTATAGAACTCAAGGGCCCTATCGAGATCTTCAACGATGAACCCGGTGTGATAAATAGTTTGAATTTTCATGGTGGCGAGGCCACACCTACTGGGAGGCAGGCTCGAAATGCGGAATTTTTTTGAGGGTTTAGATTTTGTAGTACTTTTCGGCGTTGTCGTGGAAGAGTGCCGCCCGTTCCGTGTCGGAAAAGTCAGACGTGATTTCGTCGTAGGCGTTCCATACCGTTGCGTAGTCGCTGAACAGGCTGTCGACCGGGAAGTTCGATGCGAACATGCAGCGGTCAACGCCAACAATGTCGATCGCATCGAGAACAAACGGTGCGATCGACTCAGTTGTCCACTGCGTGTCGAGCATTCCAAGGGCGGAGATTTTCACTGAAATGTTGGGGGCGGTGCCGAGTGCTTCAAGGCCTTTTCGCCACTCACGAAGTTCCGCGGGCGAACGCCCAATGGGCATTGCGAGGTGCCCGAGAACGATCTGCACTTCCGGAAATTCGTTTGCAAGCCGTGCGCCTTCCTGCAGTTGCCACGGCCAGATCTGCAGTTCGAACGACGCATTGAATTTCGCCAGCAGCCTGAATCCTGATCGCCACTGTGGGTCGGCCATCAGATCACCGGATTCGGCAAATCTGAAACCGAGGTCGTCGGACCAGTTCAACATGTGGCGTATGCCCCGCCAGTTGGCATGTTCGGCATGCCGTTCGAGTACAGCTTCCACGTTTGGATCGGAAAGGTTCGCATAGGCGATGATTGCGTTTGGCATGCCTTTTGAAGCGGGATCGTCGGCAACGCCCTGCAGCCAGGCGGTTTCGCCAGCGGGGTCGTTATCGTGGTCCCACTCGGCCTGTACGTGAACCGATTTTTTTAGCGGCAGGTTCTCTGCTCCCTCGTGAAAATCAGAGATCAGGAAACTCTTGCGGATGGCCGAGTAATCGCCAATAAAGTGGCCGACATCTTCTTTCAGCCACGGGTACGAGTTGTTTTCGAGGTCCCAGAGGTGGTGGTGTGTGTCGATGAATGGCGGAACGGTCATGTGGTGTGCTACTTTTCCTGAAAGGTTGACAAGTGTTGGCTATTTCGTTGACCCGTTCTTCGGGACGGTGAATGCCGGGGACAGTTTAGCCGGGTGCGAGCATCGGTGTCACATGTGAGTGCCAGTGGGTCGCGCACGACTTTTATTTTGTAGGCCGGTGGCACGATTCCTTCAACAAGAGCAACGTCGCTGCTGGTTCACTCGCTGGCCTGCGTGAGGACCAGTTTGAGTGCATTTACGGCAACTTCGAACAGTTCCGGCGAAGTCGAACCTCCGAACTGGCCGCCACCCGAAAGGTGCGGCTCCAGGTTGAACCGATCATCGAACCCGCGCCTGAGTGCGTCACGGAATATTTCCTTAAGACGACCGTCACCATCACCTGCAGGCACCACTTCTCCGTTCGACGCCAGGGCATCCTTCACATCGAAATAAACGACATGGTCACGCAGCCTGTTCCAGCAGTCCAATGTGTCTTCGCCACACTGGACAAAATTTGCGAAGTCGAAGCAGAGTCCAAGCGCAGGCAGGTTTATGGCGAGGTCGAGGCAACGGTCACCGGTATCGCCGTAGATGTCCTTCTCGTTCTCGTGAACCAGGGTCACGCCGCACTGCTCCGCCGCTTCGAGCATCGAACCCAGCCGGTCGATCACCCGGGAACGAATATCTTCATTCGAGACTCCGGTATCACGGTAGAACGAGAAAATTCTGACTCTCTCAGCGCCGACGGCGTGAGCCGCAGCTGCGGCCTCACGGACACCGTCAATCGAGATTTGGGCATCTTCGGAGATATTCACCTTGCCGAGCGGACTGCCGATAGCGTGGAAGCCCAGGCCGTGAGCTTCGGCAATGCTCGTGAGTTCCCTGATCTCACCGGCTGACAGTTCCATGACATTCTTGCCCCAGGCACCGCGCAGCTGAATTTCACTCACGCCCAGTCGCTGCAGTGTCGAGAACTGAAGCTCGGGGTCGGTTCCGATCTCATCGGCAAATGCAGACAGTTTCCAGTCCATAGGTCACCTCGCGCTTGTGCAGGCTGATTTGACTGCCCTCGCTGAAAAAGAAATACGGGCGATGATATCGATGGGCATGATGTACGTCGCCGTGCCAATAGTCAAAACCGAGCGCAGAAATTAGTCGTGCAGGATTGTTCGTGTAGCCGAACGAGTGCAGGCTGAATCAAGTGCCAATGGTACGGTTACCCGGGGCCGAGACGCTGTGCTATCCAAGCGGGCTGGTGCAATCGAGGTACTGGCGGTACATCACTGGGCCGGGCTTGTGTCGGGACTGGGCACAGAGCTGAGTACGACATCGCCCGACCAGAGCACGTATTCGCCCGGGACGTCGATAACTACAGGTTCGTTGTAGTCGTAGTAATCCGTTGTCGATGTGGTCTCAACCCACTCGATATTATCGCCCGGCTCACTGCTCGACTCATCGAAGAAATTGCTCTTGTACAGCTTGATAGTGGCCCTCGACACGATAAGGAACGACTCCGCGTCGATCAGATACGAATCTGTGTAGTTGTGTACGAGAAATTGACGGTTGTTGTCAAAAATATTCGATTCAGAATACGGTGGGTTGAAGTTTTTGACGAACCCAATTCTGTAGGCACTCCTGCCGTCGCTGGTCAATGCGTCTGTAGAAATCAGCTCGATATCGTCTTCGTAGAGGAAAGAAAGAAATCCCTGCGACGGCGGAGTTGGTGTCACGGGGCCAGAAGACGGCTTTTCTTCCTGCCATTCGGGGCTGGAATTCCGAGAAAAAATACGAGGCCCAACCGCAAGCCATTCGGTGAAAACACTACCCCGGTATTCAGGCGGTCCGTACTTGAACCTGTAACGGTCATACGAGTGAAATTCGGCGGAGTGAAGCGATGAAACCGTGGATTCTCCGGTGGAATCTATCTCAGCGTTCGTCCCGCGGGTTTTGTATGTGACGATATCGGCCATGGTCAACCGAGTGCGTTCCAAGACCTGTTCGAGCGTTGCGGTTTCTGGATTAAGCGGTGTGATGCCCGTGTAGGACGGCTGGTCGGCCTTAGTTTCCGAATTGCAGGCGGCGAGCGCCACTACGAAAAGCATTGAGGCGGCAACTGTCAGGAGCTTTGCGATCGTATTGCGCATGGCCCGATTGTTGCATGCGTAGCGATACGACCGCATGTGTGCAGGTGTGCAGGTGTAGCCCCGGCTAGCACGAGCGTCCTGAGCACACTTTCCGCGGTGTCGAAACACCGAATTTCGAATCGTGTCCGACGGTCTTGCTTCATGGGGCCCAGAGGACATCGGGCCCAGTTTGGCCGGAAGAGGGAGGCAGTGTCACATGCAGATCAGCCAATCCTTTTCGCGGGCCGTTATGGGGCGGGTGCGGCTAGCAGCCGTTGCCAGAAGCCAGATACAGGCCGGCAATATTATTGTTCGACCTTGCCCCTGCCAGCCAGACGGTTAACTCAGCAAATTTACGCGCCGCATCTACCCGTGCCCGCGCTGAATTTGCATCGCATGGTGAAAAGGTGCATCATATATTCCGTAAACCGGCTGAGTAGCCGTTTATATTTTGAGAAACCGTACAAATGTCCCCAAAGGTCACAGAAGAATATTTGCAAGAACGACGGCAGGCGATCATTGTTGCCGCCGAAGTCTGCTTTGCACGGCTGGGGATTCATGCGACGACCCTCGAAGACATTCGGACCGAAGCTGGCCTGTCACGGGGAGCGGTTTACCACTACTTCAAGAGCAAAGAAGACATCATCGATGGCCTCAGAGCGCGCTCGCGTCAGTATGACGAAGCCGCCTGGGAAGAAAAAATCGTTGACACTGACCCTCTTGAAGACCTGATCACGATGTTCAAGTACGCGATGGAGCTGACCGTCGGGCCTGGACGTGCAATCGACAGCCGAGTTGCGACGTTCCTGTGGGCAGAGGCGCTTATCAATGAGCGAATTCACAAATCGCAAATGAGCCTGAAAGACGCCAACAAGCCGCGTGCAGTGCGTTCGGCGAAACGGGCACAGGAAAAGAACCAGATTAATCCCGACCTGTCTCCCGATGCGGTAATGGATGCTATTTTCTCGATGTTCATAGGGCTGACGATCATCGCCGCGTGGGAGCCAGAGAAAGATATGGCCCCGGCAATGAAAATCGCAGAGTCGTTCCTGAACGGTACGTTCCTGACCAGGTCGCATGCGGATGACCTGGCCGGTGAATCGCAATTCGGCTCTGCCACGAACTCCGAGAGTTAGAGACGGGGGCAATTCAACTATCAAATCAACAACAGATACGAAATTATAAAAGGTCGGCCAGCCGGTTTGTGAATCAATGCACCGTAGCGCAGTGAACACTTACCGCCAGTGACGAGCCAGGCCAGAAAACTCTGGGTCGAGAGAAGAATTCTCGCCCAGCCAGAAAATAATCGACATTAAACAAAGGGACGAAACGTGAGTAATACAACAGCTGTGACAGCAAACAACAACCCTGGAACGGGCCGGGCTTCGGATAGTGACCGCCCGGTACGAAAGAACATCATTCTGGGCTTCTTATCGCTATCAACATTCATAATCTTTCTCGATGGAACAGTCGTAAACACCGCGCTCCCGGCCATAGCGCGGGATCTGGGCGCAACGAATTCGGTGCTGCAATGGATCGTGAACATGTACAGCCTTATTCTTGCTGGCTTCCTTCTGGTTGCTGGCAGCATGGGAGACAGGTTTGGAAGGCGTAAGGGGTTGGCGCTCGGTATGGTCATCTTCGGTGCCGGAGCAGTTGGGGCCGCACTTGCCGAAAACTCGTCAACCCTGATCGCCATGCGAGCTGTTCAGGGTTTGGGCGCTGCGTTTGCACTGCCCTCAACACTTTCGATTATCACAGATGTATTTCCGAGAGCGGAACGTGCGAGAGCGATAGTTATCTGGACAGCGATTGGTTCGATGGGAATCGCCGTTGGCCCGGCGGTCGGCGGCTATCTTGTTGATGAACTCAGTTGGGCGGCCGTCTTCTGGTTGAACGTTCCGGTAGTGGTGCTTTCGTTGATCGGGCTCAGGTTTATGCCGGAATCTCGTGATAGCCGACGTCGTCCAATCGACTTTGCCGGTGCGGTTCTTGCTACCGGGGGTCTGCTTGCAATCGTTTACGGGCTAATTCAAGGTGGTGAATCTGGCTGGACGTCTCCTGAAATTCTTGGTTCGCTAATCGGCGGAGCAGTTGTGCTGGCAGCTTTCGCTGTAGTTGAAGCAAAAAGTTCGCACCCGATGCTGCCGCTGCACTACTTCAAGCAGATGGACTTCACCGGATCGTTCCTCGTACTAATGCTGTTCTTTTTGGGTGGTATAGCAGTTTTCTTCTTTACAACCCAGTACTACCAGCTGGTTCAGGGTCGTACGGCACTGGTGGCAGGCCTGGCCCTGACGCCGGTAGCGGCAACGATGATGTTGGGTACAGGGTTCGCCGCGAAATCAGTACCGGCGATTGGGCCGAAGTTCACTGTCGTAATCGCAGGGTTGCTGCTGATGATTGGAATGGGGTTCTTCAGTCAGCTTGAAGTCGATACCGCATTCTGGGTCCCGATCACTGGCATGGCTATATTCGGCCTGGGGTTTGGCATGGCAATGCCGACTGTGACAGACACGATTATGGCTTCTGTCCCGGTGAACGATGCCGGTGTGGGATCGGCAATGAACGATCTTTCGAGAGAGCTCGGGTTCGTGCTTGGAATTGCGATACTCGGCAGCCTGGCCGCCAGCGTTTACAGAATCGGAGTGACTGATGCGATCTCTGGTCTGGTTCCTGAAAGCGTGACGGAAGCGATAGGAAACAGCATTGGTGTGGTTGGGTTTGTTACTGCTGAACTACCCGCACAACTGGCAGTCACTGTAATCAATTCAGCAAACAATTCGTTTGTGGAAGCTTTGAACGTGGCGTTCATGGCAGCTGCGGGGTTCGTTGCAGTGGGAATTGTAGTAGCGCTGGTTTTGGTACCAAGGCGGAGCCGGGTTGCTCAGGCGGAACTGGGCGACGAAGAGCTTGGGTCTGAGAAGGCAGAAGCTAAATCTTCGGTCGAAACTGACGGTACAGAAACCGTCCCGGTCGGCGCGCGCTAACCAGAGCCCTTAAATAACGGGTAAAGATAAAAACGGCCCCTGTCGTTGTTGTGCATTTCGGGCACAGCCCGACAGGGGTTGTTTTTGTATCGAATATCGCTTGCTTTGTCGCATGTCGCACGTACTGGGGGGCCTGCGATTACAGGCATGTCTTGTCGATACTTACCAAATCTGCTGGTTATCTCGAAACAATCCCCGCCGGTATGTCGGAAAAGCGTTGTGAACTGTATTCCGTTACGCGTGCATGGTGATTCAGACGGTGACTTCCACGAGAACGCTTTTATCGTGGTGGCCGGGAAGCTTTGTGCCGATTTCTTCACCAGTCTCGATGTAGTGTTTGAGCCCCAGCAACGTATCGCCCATCCGCGACTTGAACATGCGGCGCATCACTAATTTGTCCATAAGTGCCCCGAGAAATCCGAACTTCGTGTGTAGTTCAGATTTCACCCGAGTGATGGTCGCACCGTCCTCTTCGCGAACACTCCACGTCATAACTGTTTTCTTCACAGGCCCGACGGTAGATACCTCGAAAGTCAGCGATTCGCCTTCTTTCCAATCGACAACTGTTTCCACGACATTGCCGAACCCGGGAACCTCGCAGCCGCGAACTGTTCCCACCCCGCGGTCCTTCTCGGAAATGCCGTGCGCAGTGCGGACGCTTGGCGACCACTTGCTCACCCCGTTGAAGTCGGACAGAACCGCCCATACTTTTTCCGGGCTGGCGTTTATCGTGGTCTCTATCGCAATTATCGACAAATTTTATATTCCGTTACGCGGTCTTTAGAAGGAGGCCTAGCCGTGGGGTTGAGGTTGGACTTGACCTTGAAGCTGGCGAGGCACTGGCAGCTGTTCTAATCCGCATGAAACACTTCCCGCCATTCGATCATGTTCTCGTCGGCATGTGCGCCTTCGGGTAGCAGGAAAAACTGGGCCATATCATCCTGCCATTTCTGGTTGATCTCTTCGCCTGCCATCCCATCAAGCGATGCCTGGAACGATTCTTCACATTCGGCATAGCCAAACAGAGTGCCATCGTCCTTGAAAAAGATCGTGTAGTTGCTCCATCCGGTTCGACGCAGTGCAGCAGACATCTCGGGCCAGATATCGTCGTGTCGTTGCTTGTATTCCTCGACCATCTCGGGCTTGATTTTCATTTCGAATCCGACACGTTGCACGATAATCCTCCGATTTTGTTACTTATTCAGTTGTCGCAGAGTGTAGGCTACGCGGCCACCAAAATCAGTTAACCGGGCTTGCAGAACGATGGAGTGAAAACGAATGTCGAAGTCGATTGCACAGGTGCTTGACCTGAAGGACGACCCAGAACTCATCGCTAAGTATGAGGAGTATCACCGCAACGTGTGGCCCGAAGTGCTGGAAGCGCTGAAAGGTATTGGGATCGAGCGGATGGAGATTTTCCGCAGCGGGAACCACCTGTTTATGTACTGTACCGTCCCGGACGATTTCGACCCCGGAAAAGACTTTCAGAGCTACACGGCATCGAAACGGGCTGAAGAGTGGAACGAGCTGATGATGACGTATCAGCAAAAAGTGCCCGAAGCTGAGGAGGGCGACTGGTGGCACCCGATGTCGCTGGCATTCGATTCAGATTGGGAGGCGTAGCCTCGTTTATTTACAGAGACATAAAGGGTACGCACGGCGTTTCTGAGAACGCTAATCCGGCATACCGGTCAATACGAGCGCAGTCGTGAATAAGCTCGACCGTCCGTGGTTGTGGGGGCTGCTTTCGGTTGCGTGGATGGCGGTGATCTACGGGTTGTCGGACAGGCCCGCGGGCGATTACGAGGGAGTGGGTGATGCCACATCATGGCTTCCGCTCGCCACCACAATCGCTCATGTTGCGCTGTACTTTGTGTTTGGCGCGTTCGTGTTGCGGACTCTTGTTTTGATAAAGCGAATGCCGGTTTGGATGAGCGCGTACCTGACCGTGTTCGCAGCATTCGTGTATGGCGTACTCGACGAGTTGCACCAATCGAACGTCGATGGCAGGGTCTCTGAGGCCGTAGATGTAGTTGCGGATGTTTCCGGAGCGGTGCTGGTGGTGGTATTTTGGTTCGGCGTAAAGCGTTTGTGGCGCAGGCGGTCTGGAAAACAAAATGGCAGTTAAAGAAATAGAAGAACTCTGGCCCACCGGTCCTGAAGTTCTCATAACGCTCGAAGAAGTGGTGCAGATGGCCGAGGAGATGAGCGCGCCCCCCGCCGAGCGGTGGGTTGCCCGGACGATTAGCGACAAGCTGATACCGAGCCTGTACGAAGCACGAACTTATATCGAAGTAGGGCAGCTTGAATCGCCCGAGATTCGGCTCGGAATTTCTCGGGCGGCGCTGGAAGCGGGCGAGCTTGCCGATGTCGATTCTCGATATGCACCGCTTTACTCGAAAATCAGGGTGCTTGCAGAAGAGGCTGCAATCGCCTCGCGAACCAGTTGACGTGCCCTGACGTTTCGCCCGTAGTTTTTAGGCCAGCATGCTAGGATGACCACGTCTTGACCATTCCTGCTGACTCCGATTCGTTTCGTTCTGATGATGGCCGTGTAGAGGTTGTTTTCGATCTTGAGGAGCTTTCAGAATCGACGATTCGGCTTGTGATAAGTGCCGCAGTCGCTGCCCTTGATGCCGAGCATGACGGTGGGCCGGACCGGCTTACGGTAATGATTACTGGCGACGAGCGAATCAGGGAGTTGAACAGGGTTTTCAAGGGCGAGGACGAGGTGACCGATGTACTTTCGTTTAACGAAGCAGGGGATAGTGTTACTGGTCCCGGAAACGCCGGAGACGCTGGGAATGCCGGAGACGAAAGTGGCGAAAGTGGTGAAGCGTGGCCTGAACCCCAGATAACTGAGGAAAACCGGGGATTTGATGGGGCAGACGGCATAGAATTGGGTAGGCTCGGCGACATTGCGATTTCGCTGCCGCAGGTAGATCGCCAGGCGGTTGAAAACGGGAAGTCGCCAGAACGCGAACTTGCGATGCTGACGGTTCACGGGGTGCTTCACCTGCTCGGGTACGATCATGCCGGGCCTGATGAAGAAAAGATAATGTTTGGCAAGACCGATGCTGTGCTGGTCGGATTATTCGAGGACTAGCTTCCTGCTACGGAAACTGTTGGGACTGGTTTTGAAGTGACGACTAACCAGGTTTTTTATAGAAAATGGCGCCCTACTCGTTTTGACGAGGTGGTGGGGCAGCGTCACATCACCAACACACTCAAACGGGCCATCACATCGGACCGTGTTTCGCACGCGTACCTTTTCACCGGCCCCCGCGGCGTAGGTAAGACTTCGACGGCGAGAATACTTGCGAAAGCACTTAATGCCGAGGTGACGGCAGACGGCGAGCCGATAGCGGATTCCGAGGTTTCGATAGCGATCGACGAAGGTCGTTACATGGACCTCATCGAGATCGATGCTGCCTCTAACCGCGGTATCGGAGACATTCGCGAGCTGCGTGAGAACGTTCAGTTCAGACCGGTTCTGGGCAAGTACAAGGTGTACATCATCGATGAAGTACACATGCTCACCGAACCCGCGTTCAACGCTCTTTTGAAAACACTGGAAGAGCCACCGCCCAACATCGTGATGATTCTTGCGACCACCGACGCCCATAAGGTTCCGGCCACGATTATCAGCCGTTGCCAGCGGTTCGATTTCAAACGCCTGTCTAACGACGACGTGATCGAGCGGCTGATCGAGGTTTGCGAAGTGGAGGAAATCGAGGCGGAGCCCGGTGTTCTCGAAATGATCGCAAGAATTGCGTGGGGCAGTTTGCGTGACGCTGAAAACCTGCTGGAACAGCTCTCTATTTCGTACGGCCACGCGGGTGCTGACGGCGAACCATCGGAGATAACCGAGGATCAGGCGCGGGAGTTGCTGGGGCTTGGCGATACGGCTACCAGCACCGAACTCGCTTCGGCTCTGTTGGAAAAGGATGCTGCGCAGGCTCTGACGATCATCAACCGCGAGGCACAGCGTGGGGCCGATCTGCGGGCGTTGCGATCGGGAACGGTTGATGCCCTGCGGGTGGCACTGCTTCTGAAAGCCGGGGTCGAGGATTCGATCAGCCAGGGATCGGAGTTTGCCGAGGCGATGGCGGCGGCGGCGAAACCTGCAAGGCTGAACCAGATTCTGCACATTCTGACATCGCTGGGTCAGGCCGATATGAAGGCCAATTCTTCTTCACCGCTTCCGCTCGAACTTGCAGTGCTAAAAGCAACAACACGCCCCGTTGTGGCTGCTGCGGCGGTTGCCAGTGCGCCTGCCTCTGCTGCTTATTCAGGGGCTGCGCCTACGAGACAGGCGATACCACAGCAGTCGTACGCTCCCGCGCCTGCTGCTGCAAGTTCGGAGCCGTCGCAGCCACCTGCTCCACGTCGTGAACAGACCCCGCGTGAAGAGCAGTGGGGCAAGGTTGTATGGGCGATGCGGCGCACGAAAAACCGACGATTCGTGGTGGGGTCGTTGCTGCGAAATATCGATGCGCCAGAGCCGGTCGATGGCAAGATTGCCCTGCGTTTCAAGAGCAACGCCTTGAAAAAGAACTTCATGGAGGAGATGCAGGACCAGCGTTCTAAGGATGCGCTAAAGGCCGCTATCACGGATGCCTACGGTTCGGAGCTTGATCTCCAGATCAGGTCGCCGCACGAGACGGGCGATCAGGAGAATGCGGGCGGGAACGGCTCTTCTTCAGGTAATGGGGATAACGGCCAGCCGAAAACGGCTGCGGAAGAAAGCGCGATGGTGCGTGCCGCGATGGCGATGGGCGCAACGGTAGTTGCCGAGGAAGCGGTCGATGGCCAGGGTGCCGAGGACACATCTGCCGAGGGCGGCTGATGGCGGCGATGGTGGCTGGACGCCGGGTGACGTAATTATTACTTGCCGTGTCGATCAATCAGGCGTTCCAGTCCGGCACGACCGATACCCGTTTGTTTTGAACCTAAAATTGCCGACAGCGTACCGCCTGCCAGAATTCCACGTCGCGGGATGATCGTCGACCGGGTTCGGCCATTCGTGACTGTTTTAGTCATGGCCAGCCCGTGATTCGCCCACCGCCTAACTTCCCAACCATCCTTCTCCAGTAACCGCCGGAGTTCTTTCGCGGTGATGGAAATTGATGGCATCGTTCACACGTAAGCGAGATCGCTGGTGTTGGTATGGGCCGGAAGTGGCTGAATAAGCGTTGTTGCCAGAGTTCCGGGTTTGAGATTTGAGACTTCAAGTCGTGGCGTTTTAGGAGCCGCTTTGTAGATCTGAATTTTGTGCCGTTTCAGGAAACCGTCGAGCTCTCCAACTTCTTCCAATACAGACATTTGTAGGGCGCATGCTTCCATCAACCGTTCCAAAGCATCGTCAATTGAACGGGCCTGGGCGGCAACGCCTAGCTCGGTGCAGGTCGCTACCCACACTCGTTCTTCTTTCTCTATGAGGCCGGTCAGCACAACATGTTCTTTGCGAGAACCGGAATGAGCTAGTCCGACGAAAGCACGCCTTGCCATGGATCCTCCTGCCCACTTATAAAAACACAGTCTAGCAGCACAAAATGAACACCAAGTCGTGACGCTCCGCTCACAGATGTACGTAACCACACTCATTCGGGCCGTTACGGTGCGGAGAGTAACCGAGACGAACATTGACTGCCTGTAGATCATTGCCAGTCTTAACCAACCCCCAACCGTTCCAACGCCTTGTCGATGATGTTTGTCAGGTTGCTGGTTTCGTCGGACGTGATTGTTAGTTGGGGGGCTAATGGCAGGATGTAGGGGGAAATCCGAATTCAGGCTTGATGGCATCTGATAGTTACGAACGGTGGCGGCCGGACGCGTTGGCGGGTTCACGTTGCTGCCGTTGCCTGACGCCGCCGCCGTTTTCGTCTTCTTGTGGTGAACACGTATGATTGTCGGATTCACTTTTGCCCCTGGCACAGCTCAGGCGAATCCATGTCCACTACTCGCTTGCGCTCATACCAGGCGAATCCACGTTCAGGACTCTTCATTCATGATGAACCGCAACATGCTCAAGCAGGCTCAGCAAATGCAGGCCAGGCTCGCTGCCGTGCAGGAAGAAATTGCACTTGCCCGTACCGAGGCAACTTCGGGCGGCGGGGTTGTGAAAGTTTCGGTGATTGGCGGCTCGAAGGTCGAATCAATCGAGATCGACCCCGAAGTGGTCGACCCGGACGATGTCGAAATGCTCCAGGACCTGATCCTTGCAGCCATCAACGAAGCGATGGACAGCGCACAGAAACTGGCCGCCGACAAGATGGGTGAAATTACCGGCGGAATGAACATTCCGGGCCTGATGTAGATCAAACGCCTGTAGTTCGGCTGCAAATTGTTCGACCTGGCTCGCTTCAAAAAGAACGGATTTCATGGCCCCTTCTGAAACTTCACCATCCGCTGCCCCCCCGGTCGCCCGCCTGATCGAGGCGTTTCACAGGCTGCCCGGCATTGGCCCGAAAAGCGCGCAACGCCTCACGTACCACCTGATTCGCATGACACTGGAAGAAGCCGAAGAACTGGCGGCCGCGATACTCGGCGTGAAGGAAAAAATTGTTCTTTGCAACACCTGCGCAAACCTGAGCGAATCGCAAGAGTGCGTCATCTGCGGCGATCTACAACGAGACAAAACCAAAATCTGCGTGGTCGAGGAGCCCCTTGATGTCGTTGCCATCGAGAGAGCCCGTGTCTTCTCGGGTCTCTATCACGTCCTTCACGGAGTCATTTCACCGGTAAACGGAATCGGGCCGAACGATCTGAAACTGCGCGAACTGCTCGAAAGGCTCCGTGACGGTTCGGTTACCGAGGTGATAGTTGCCACGAACCCCAATCTTGAAGGCGAAGCGACCGCTATGTACATCCAACAGCTGATCGGGCCACTTGGCGTATCGGTAACTCGCCTCGCACGGGGTCTTCCGAGCGGTTCCGATATCGAATATGCCGATGATTCAACACTCGCCCACGCCCTCGAAAGTCGGTCGGAGATTCCCCATCGGCAGACCGGCCCAGCCCCCGAACTGTAATCCTGTCGACCGGAATAAAACCCGATAGCGCTGCACCATCGAGTTTTTAGCGAGCCACAATACCGTGATTCAAACCTCAGACCTGTGATCGAGTACACGGTATCGATAAACACCGACCGCAGTTCAACAAAGCAAAAAGCTACACGGTAACCATAGCGTTTGGCGTCGCGTTGGCGAAGTTTTACACTGAACTGAAAATACGCCGAACCGTGTAAGCGGCTGATGGTGGAAAGTTCAGTGGCTGGTGTCTGCTCGACGTGGACGGGCCGACGGGATTTATGAAGTTAGTTCATCGCATCCAAGATCGTTTTCCGAGCGTCCTCGTCCCGGGTTACGGCAGGCCGAAAGCATCAACCTCGCTGGCGCTTGGCCCGGTCTTGCTGGCAATGTTTTTATTTCTAGCCGCGTGTGGAGTAGAGCAGCTACCGGCCGCGGGCCGGCCCGACTTCCTACAAGCAACGTTTGTTTCGGTTGAAGTAACCCCGGCGCCAGTCTCACCCACCGCCACCCCGTGGCCCGACCTGCGTGAAGACGGCGTGCGGATGATTCCTGATGGACTCGACCCAGAACTGTACTCGCGGGCGGAACCGGAAGAGGTCGTAGATTTATGGATTCAGTTTTTGACCGGGGCATCACTGCGTGCGACTTCGGACAGGTTTTATTTCCGTGGACGCCCGAGGTTTGAAGGCGAATTGCATCTCTGCCCCGACGGGCTTGGGTATCTCGAAGGCGAACCGGAAGGACTCGCCAGATGGAGCGTAAATAGCTCGGCGGGGGCATGGTACGAAGTGACGCTGTCTCACGAAATTCCGTTTACCGGCGACGCAGTGACCTTCACGCTGGGTATTTTTGAAGGAATGCCTGCACGCTCTGGAAGCTCAGATGTTATCGAGTTCGTCGATAGCGACCGCTGCGGTCTCTCTGAACCGGGGGTTCAACCTTCGTTCACTGCTAACGAACGCAGGCTCGATGAACGGGTCGAACTGATCGCAAGTGAAATCGAAAATATCCCGTGGGTCAACCAGCGCAGGGAATTCCCTGCGGAACTGACCGCCGAAAATTTCGCGGGGATCGGGCGAGATCAGCTGGCCGACTTCTGGTACGCCTATCTCACAGGGGGCGTTATCGATACTGTGGCATACAGCTTCTCCCCGCGGGCGGTGACAGTGGCATTTTCAGGATCGTTACATTTGTGCGGCGGGCGGGTGGCGGTTTTAGATGGCGAGCCGTCGGGGATTGGCGAATGGGCCGTACAGGTGACGGGGTCGAATACTTACGAGGCGAAGATCGTATTTACTCTGCCCGGCGACCCGGAGTTCAGAACAGTTGTACTTGGTGTTAGAGAAGGCGCGCCGGTGCGGATGGGCCGATCTGCAGATTCCGGGCTGATCGAGGCGACCACGCTGGAACTGAGCAAATCGGACAAGTGTGGGTGATGGCGCATAAATCACGTCTTTACTGCTGCCACATCGCGTCGATTACCGTTGTGCTGAACCGGGTTCAAGGTGGGCTTAATGGCCAAAACGACAGGTGCTTGATGTCGAACTGAATTTTTCAACCGTTGATAGGCCAGGGACGAGGACGGGGACGGGGACTTAGACGGGACGGGCCACTATGATTGGCATGCGATGACTTCGAGACGCCCGCTCACATATACGACCGATGGCGTGGTAGTGCGCGTGATGGACCTTGGCGAGGCTGATCGCATAATCACGCTGCTGACTCCGATTCATGGCCTGATACGCGGCGTTGCGAAGGCTGCGCGAAAACCGGGGTCCAAGCTCGGTGGGCATCTCGATTTACTTCGGCATGTGAGCGTTTCTGTACGGGAAACCCGCACTCTGCACGGTTTGAGCCAGGTAACGACCATAAACGGGTTCAGGGGGCTGCGAGACGATCTCGACCGGTTCTCGCGGGCTTCTTACATTTCCGAGATGGCCGAGCGGTTTTCAGTAGAGGGCGGTGCGAACCAGCCGCTGTTTCGGTTGCTGGTTCAGGTGTTGGGCTTGCTCGAAAAAACCGTGAACCCGGAAATGCTAATTCACTTTTTCGAGTTGAGGTTGCTCCAGTTGAGCGGTTTCGCTCCAGAGCTTTCGCGCTGTGTCGAAACCGGTGACGATCTCGAGCCCGGCAATCATCTCTATTCCCCTCACAGGGGCGGCCTGGTCAACAGCGAATCTCGGCCGGTAGGCGAATCGGCGCTCCTTCCGGCAAGTTTGAACACGATCAAGTTATTACGGTTCCTGTCCCGGACCGATGCTGAACAGGCCGACCGAATGAAGGTGGGCGAACAGGAAAACAGGCAACTTTCACGGATACTACGGGCGCAGGTGCATCACGTTCTGGACCGCGGACTGCGGTCGGAAGCGTTCATGGACGAGGTACGATCGCGACCGAGCTAAGTCGGGCGCAGACAATCGCTTCTCTCTGATGAGAAGGTCAGGCCGAGAGGGAACATCGACGCCCGTATGATGCGTGCCGACTGATCGTTCCTTTGCTTTCGGGCGTTGGAGGGCAATTCGTCGTGTAATCGCCCGCTCGCGACCGAGTTCGGGTAGTGGGTCATTTTGAATCATGTCGCTTCTCCCAGACTCCCACGAGACGTCGGCTATTGCTCGTGAACGGTTCTCGCACCCATCCCGACCACCGCTCGCGCAACTTCAACCCGGCAAGTTCCGCCATCAAGTCGAGTTCCGAGGGCCAGACGTAGCGAAACGGCACAGAAAAGCGTTCCCATCGTCCTTCTACGAGTTCGAAATGGTGAGATATCAGGCCCTGTTCCGCGACGTTGTACTCGTCAAAACCCAACCTGGTATCGCTGACCTTGAAGGGACGGACTGTCTCACCGGGTGGGAGACGCTGGAGTTGGGGTATACCGACATCGATCACGAAGCAGCCGCCGGGCTGGAGATGCGCCGCGGCGTTGCGGAAGCACGCGATCTGTGCCTCTTGCGTCGTCAGGTTCGAGATCGTGCCGAAGACGAGATACACAACTGCGAATGACCCGTCGACAGTTGTGGTAGCGAAATCGCCGATCGTGACCCCGATTGCTTCACCGCCCGGCTTGGCGTGCAGCCGGGCGATCATCGCTGTCGACAGTTCTATCCCGTGCACACGAACCCCGCGCTGTGCAAGTGGCAGCGCGATCCGCCCCGTACCAATACCAAGCTCAAGGGCGCGTCCGGTACCGGAGAGTTGAACAAGAAAGTCGACGGTAGGGTCGACAACCGCAGGGTCGAACATTTCCGCCACAGATTCGTCGTACCTCGCGGCGACATGCTCATCGAAATATCCGTCATCATGCATGAAACGAGTCTACTTGGTTGGTGCGGTTGAATTCGCGCAAGTGGCAAGCGCCCAGGGAGGTTCCAGCGTCGCGATCGGCAAGGTGACATCTGGCACCGAACATTTGCTCTGAATTGTTACACTCGGTTGGGCTAATCTCGAACTTGCGTTTAACGGTTTCCAGCGCAGTCGTAACAGCTCGTAATGCGATGTGATTCACCGCATGGTTCCACCATCCGGCCCTATCTTTAAAAAATGCCCAACTCGGATATCGTCATTCGCGGCGCACGCGAACACAATCTCAAAAACTTCGATATACGGATACCGCGCGACACCCTCACAGTCATCACCGGGGTGTCGGGGTCGGGCAAGAGCAGCCTGGCCTTCGACACGATCTTCGCCGAGGGGCAGCGCCGGTACGTCGAGTCGCTCTCCGCGTACGCCCGTCAGTTTATGGGGCGGATGGAAAAACCCGACGTCGATCACATCGAAGGTCTGAGCCCGTCAATATCCATTGACCAGAAGGGCGTCTCAAAAAACCCACGCTCGACCGTCGGGACAGTCACCGAGATATACGACTACCTGCGGCTGCTGTTCTCAAGAGCCGGACGCCCGCACTGCTACAACTGTGGTCGGCCAGTCGAACGTCAGACCGTTCAGCAGATCGTCGACTCGATACTGGCGTTCGACGATGGAACCCGGCTCCAGATACTCGCGCCGATGGTCACGCACATGCGCGGTGAACACGTACAGATATTCGAAACGGCGCGAAAAGACGGTTTTGTGCGCGTGCGGGTAGACGGCGAAAATCACGATCTTTCAGACGAAATCAAGCTCGCCAAAACCAAGTGGCACGACATCGAAGTCGTCGTCGATCGAATAGTCATCCGCGACGACACCGAACGGGGCAGGCTCACTGAATCGGTCGAAGCTGCACTGCGACTGGCGGGTGGCAGCCTGATCGCGTCGAAGCTGGGAGTCGCTAAAAAAGGCAAGGACGAGGATGTCGTCTACTCGGAACATTTCGCCTGTGTTCACTGCGACATTTCGATTCTTGAACTTGAGCCACGTAATTTCTCGTTCAACACCCCCTTTGGGGCATGTCCGACCTGCACCGGACTCGGATTCAAACTCGAAGTCGACCCCGACCTGGTGATCCAGGACAAATCACTGAGTCTCAACGAAGGTGCAATCACCCCGTGGGCAAGGGCGGGGTCGAATTCACCCTGGTATCACTCGACACTCGAATCGCTGGCAAAGCACTACGGTTTCTCGATGGACACCCCGGTGCGTGAGATGGAACAGGACCATCTGCGGATCATCCTGTACGGCACCGGCGGCGACAAGCTCGAAGTGTCGCACCAGACGCAGAAGGGACGTGTTTACAGCTGGAACACAGCTTTCGACGGTGTGATTCCGAACATGGAACGTCGCCATATCGATACAGAATCAGACAGCGTGCGTGAGGATATCGCCCGGTACATGGCGCAGCGCCCGTGTGCCACCTGCGGCGGCGCTCGCCTGAAGCCCGAAGCACTGGCAGTAACGGTGCTCGACATGAATGTGATGGAAGTCACCAGCCAGTCGGTCGAGAACGCACTGAGGTGGGTACAGGCATGCCGCACCGGGCTTTGGCCCGACCCGGAAACTGGAGTGGCCGAACACGCTGGTGCAGCCACGAACCCGCTCAACAATCGCGAACAGATAATTGCCACTCAAATACTGAAAGAAGTCGAAGCCCGGCTGGGTTTCCTTTCAAGAGTGGGGCTCGATTACCTCACTCTGAACCGTGCAGCAGCCACCCTTTCGGGCGGCGAAGGACAACGAATTAGACTTGCAACCCAGATCGGGTCCGGCCTTGTCGGGGTCTTGTACGTATGCGACGAGCCGTCAGTTGGGCTCCACCCCGCTGACAACGACCGCCTGATCGGAACTCTGAAGAACCTGCGCGATGTCGGTAACACGGTACTGATCGTTGAGCACGACGAGGCAGTAATGAGGGCCGCCGATCATATTGTCGATATGGGCCCGGGGGCAGGCGAGCACGGGGGGCATGTTGTTGTTGAGGGGACGATTGAGGACGTAATTGCCAGTGAAGAATCGATAACCGGAGCCTACCTAAGCGGTCGGAAATCGATTCCGGTTCCGAAAAAACGCCGCAAAGGCAACGGCAGCCAGATCGTGGTGCATGGAGCGCGGGCCAACAACCTCAAAAACGTTTCGATCGCCTTTCCACTGGGAACGCTGATCTGCATCACGGGCGTTTCGGGTTCTGGTAAGAGCACGCTGGTGAACGAGATTCTCTCCAAGAAGTTGGCGCAGCATTTCTACCGCTCAAAGGACAGGCCGGGTGAGCATGATGATGTAACGGGCCTCGAACACGTCGATAAGGTGATCAATATCGATCAGTCGGCGATAGGTCGTACTCCCCGTTCAAACCCGGCCACGTACACAGGCGTTTTCACGACTATTCGTGAGATTTTCGCCACGATGCCCGAAGCTAAAGCCCGCGGTTACAAGCCGGGCAGGTTTTCGTTCAATGTGAAGGGCGGCAGGTGTGAGGCGTGCAGCGGGGCCGGTTACGTTCAGATCGAGATGCAGTTCCTGCCAGACGTTACCGTGCCGTGCGAAGTGTGTCTGGGCGCAAGATACAACCGTGAAGCACTCGAGATCAAGTTCAAGGGAAAGTCGATCTCCGATGTGCTGAATATGACGGTGTCGGAAGCCGCTGTGCTTTTCGAGAATATTCCCTCGATTGCTAGCCGAATGACGACGCTTACGGACGTTGGGCTCGGCTACATCCATCTTGGGCAACCGGCCACAACTCTCTCGGGTGGTGAGGCACAGCGGATCAAACTGGCTTCCGAACTTTCGAAGCGGTCGACGGGCCAGACTATCTACATTCTCGACGAGCCGACTACCGGACTTTCGTTTGACGATGCTGCGAAGCTGATGCTGGTGCTGCACCGCCTTGTAGATGCCGGTAACACGGTGATCCTGATTGAGCATCATCTGGACCTGATCAAGAACGCCGATTGGCTGATCGATCTCGGGCCGCTGGCCGGTGAACGGGGTGGAGAACTCGTTGCCCAGGGAACTCCTGAATACGTGGCATCAGTGAAAAAGTCGGCTACCGGCCAGTACCTGAAGAAGATGGACGGTATCAGCCCCGATTCAAAGGCCCCCGGCACGACACGGCCAAAAAGGTTCAAAGTTTCGGTGAACGGCAATGTTGCCGATGACATCACGTTACCGGATAGGCCTACCACCTCGCCGAACGGGGCTACAAAGTCGCGTAGAAATACGCGCAGGTACCGTCGGCGTCGACGGGGTGCGGCTACAGCCGGATGACCCCTTTTCAACTGAGGTTCCGATTCGAGTGACCCCGGTGGCTCACTGCTATGACCCGCGAGGCTCAAAATGGTGGGTGATGGCTCACAGACGCGTTGTGTAGCTAGCTTGGAGCCGACCATGCCTTTTGTGACCTAAGGTTGTGGGCATCAGGTGAATATGCACTGGCAGCGACCGAAGAACATTACTGAATCTTCGATTTCTGGAGCGAAGAAGGGGCAATACGATGACACTCATCAACATCAAGAACACTTCAAACGGCAACGCCATCATCCCGGCAAGGGGTGGTTTGGGACTCGTGCTCGGCTCCGGTGAAGAGGGCACAGTTTGCCCCGAGGGCCTTCGTGGTCAGGGTGCTTTCTTTGACATGGTCTCCAAGGGCCAGATCGCCGAGCAGGCACGACTGGGCCGATCCGCCCGTGTGGTGTCCTTCTCGCACTCGTCCGACGACGATTTCAACCAGGCCGCATAAGCAGCCCGAACTATCAAAAAGCGTTCACACATTTGAACAGGCCCACAGCGATGTGGGCCTTTTTTTGTACTGGTTGAGTTAGCCCCGCGTTATCGAAACCCCGTTGGTGTCAGAAAGACGCCCGCCAGACCCACGCAACGCGACCAACTTCTTCAAGGAACACCCGGAGCCAGTGACGAATTTCAGGTTCCTACGCGTCCTAACCCGTAAAAACATCATTCACAAGCACCACTTCTCGATCTGCTCGTGCAAGAAGTGATGCGGCGATGGCGGCACGATAGCCCGACTGGCAGTGCACCCACACCGTACCCGGCTTAACGCTGCCCAGTTCATTGGTGATCCGGCTGAAATGAATGTTGACTGCTCCCGGCAGTGCAGAAGTTCGTGCTTCGAGCGGATCGCGGGCATCCACAACGCTGCCCGGCGTTTCTTCGGCCATCTCGCTGAACGTTGTCGTCCGATAAGAAGCAACAGGCCGTCCTTCTGCCCGCCACAAAATGAGCCCATCATCGACAACACCGACTACCGACTGAATGCCGATTCGGTGAAGCTGGGTCAGGGTGTCTTCGATATCTGCCAAACGGTCTGAAATCAGGATCAGATCGGTTTTCCAGGGCAACGCCCAGCCTATATAAGCCCCGACATCGACCGACATCGGGATATTCACCGAGCGAGGGACATGACCGGAAGCGAATTTCGCACCGCTTCTCAGATCGACCGGAATCGCCCCAGCAGCCGCGTCAGTAAGCTGGTGGGGTGTCAGTTCTGGGGGCGAAACCAGTTCTGGGCTGACCTTACCCGATCGGTTCAGCGGCCCCATATGGGTGTAATAGCTCGGGAACAGGGCATACGCAGAAATCTGCTCGGTCACGAACGAATCTTCGCCTGAAGCGATAAGCGCAGGGTTTCGAGTTTTTTCAAGGCCGATAGTCGAGGTAGTAGTGTCGGCGGCTGGCGATGCAGAGCAGAACGAACCAGCGCCATGAGTTGGCCCTACGATAGTCGGATCGGGCAACTTATCGGCCATATTGTTGACCGAACGGTACTGTGCGCGTGCCAGTTGCTCGGTGAGTTCCGGCCCAAGCAAGTCAGACCGCCCAACTGCGCCAACCAGCATTGATCCTCCCGAAAAGACCGCCAGTGCGCTTGCCTCTGGGCCTGAACCGGAATTCCCGGGTGATTCCAGCACATAGCTCATGTGGTGAGGGGTGTGCCCCGGAGTGTGCATGGCCCGTAGCACGCATTGGCCAATCGGCAGCGAATCACCGTCACGTATCGAGCGGTGCTTGAACGTAGCGTCGCTGTCGATTGGCAAAACATAGGTCGCGCCATGTCGTTCAGCAAGAACCCTGCCCCCTGAAACATAATCGTTGTGCACATGAGTTTCCAAAACCCATCTCAAAACAGTTCCAGAGGTTGCCAGCCATTTCTCGAACCGGTCGATATCGAGTTGAGGGTCGATCAGCGCAGCCTCTACGCCAGATACGACGATATATGTATGGTCGCCAAGAGACGGCGTGGCGAACTGGACTGCGTGAGTTCGTTCTGGCGCACCCTGAAACTCGATTATCATCTGGGCCTCGCCTGCATCTTGGCTGAAATCCGATATAGACATTCTAAGGGGTTATGTCGAAATATTTTCTATCGACCTGATTTTCTTACCGGGAAGCTTGCAGAGAAGGAAATATCTACGCCGTTCGGTGAGTTCCGGCCCCATCAAGTCAGACCTGCCAACTGTGCCAACCAACATCGATCCCCACGAAAACGACTGTTGTTCCGTTTTTACCGTTCATTTTTTGCTGTTCTCGTCGCCCATCTGGTGTTTGAAGCCGATGAACCAGTGCGCGCCATCGCAAAACGGCTTGTTACGTGACCCGCCGCACCGGCACAATGTCTGGCGCTCTCGCAGGTCGTACGGTTTGCCATCGCCGGAAACAACCTGCACGCCGCGTGTATGGTAAGGAGCATCCGCCGCCACCGTCACTCTCGGGCCCCGCTTCTCCTCTTCCGGCTCGCGACCGGCTTCAGTCGTGTAGCTGAGTGCGCCCGAGGGACAGGCTTTGACCACGCGGATGATATCGGCGACCGGTGCTCCCCTGGCGTCAACCCAGGGTTCAGTTCCCATCTTGAAGACCGACGCCAGGTTGTCCGTGCAGTTGCCAGCATGGGCGCAGCGGCTGCGGTCGTCATAAATCGTCACACCGTCGCCAACATAAGTGTCACGGCGTTCAGCGGTCGTGTCCTTGCTGGCGAACTCTTGCCCGTTGAAGTTGTTGGACCGGTGCGTGCCGTCGCAGAAGGGCTTGGTCTTTGACCCGCCGCAGCGGCACATTAAATAGACGCCCGGCGCGGCAATGGGGTTGCCTTCATGGTCATAGATCGGGATGCCTGCCTCAACCATGTACGGTCCGCCATCTGTAACCGTGATCTTGACCGGTTCCTGCGCATCAGATTGTGTCTTGCCTGGCAATACTTGAATCCTTATGTTGAATAGGATGGAGGTCAGTCTAGCTAGTTATTGTTGCCGCGCAAACCGCATTCCGACAGCTCGCTACCTTTTTCCACCTGCCAGCCGGGTTGCTTCCGGTAACGAACGCAGGCGCATCATGGCGATAGTGCCCACAACTGGTCCAAGGGCGAGCATGGCGAAGGCCCAGCCCCAGCCAGAAGAATCCCTGATTATCGGCAGCAGCCAGATAGTCACAGCGGTGAGTGCGAACCCGATACCCGTCTGGAACGTGAGCATAGTGCCCCGGTAGGCCGGATCGCTGAGCTCGGTCATTGCGGTCGAAAATTGTGCTGAATCGGCGACTATGGCCGCCCCCCAGATCATCACCAGCACAACGATAAACACGATCGCAACCGTTGAATCGGGTGATAGAAAACCGATAAACGATGCAATGCCGCCACTGATTACCATTGCGATGCTGGCAGTTGCCGTACGCCCGATTTTTTCCGACCACAGGCCCGCATATGAACTTGCCACTGCGCCAAACGCAAAGACCATGAATGTGAGCGCGCTGGCGAGTTCGAGACTGTCGCCGATAAGTGGTCTTTCGCCAACCACGTAGATCATGAAACTCCCGATCCAGGCCCACATTGCGTACAGTTCCCACTGGTGCCCCAGATAGCCGGTTAGCGTGAGTCTTGGCCCACGTTCAGCCAGTGCGCCAAGAAGGTACCGTGGGTTGAACTTTGCGCCGCGCACGTCGTGAGGCCCGTCGGTTACAAGAAACTTGAGAATTAACCCGCCGATGATTGCAAGTACCGAACTGCCGATTATCACCGCCTGCCAGTTCTCGGAAAAGACAGACCTCAACAGATGAGGTGAGCCTGAGCCGATAGTAAGGGCTCCTACCATCGTTCCGAGTGCGAACCCCCGGCCTGTTGTATACCAACCAGAAATCACCTTCATGGCCGGTGGGTACACACCGCCCAGAAAGGCCCCGGTCGCAAAGCGTGCAGCAATCAGCAACGGGGTCGATTCGAGCGGGATTACAAGTAGATTTGTGGCTGCCGCGAGCACAGCCGATACCGCGAACAACGTGCGGGCGTTTACAAGGTCGGAAAGGTTGGTGAATGCAATTATCAGTGTTCCAAGTACGAATCCGAGTTGAACAGCGATTGTGAGGAGGGCGATCGATGATTCGTCGATCGATTTTTCAACTTCGAGCGCACCTGAAATAGCGTTTGTCGAGAACCAGACCGAGAGTGAAAATAATGTGGCGGCCGAAACCAGCAGGAGCGCCTTTGAACGTGATCTGGTTTCTTGCATAGGGGTTTGATGTTCTGTCTGCAGAACAGGGTTCACTTGTGCGCCTGTATTTCCGTGACTGTGTAGTGCGTGACCGCTTTAATCGGGAACAGGTTCCGCAGCCGGGTTGTGCGCTTTCGCGTTGAACCGGAAATAGGTATCTTTCGGCAAGAGTTTCGTGGTTACAAAAATTTCGGTTTCGGGGAGCAGTATGAGCCAGATCGTATCGGAGCGCACTTTTTTTCAGGACGGCCTGCACGGTAATCATTGTTACGGGTGCGGGGCGTGGAACGATAAAGGGCTGCGCATCAAGTCGTTCTGGGATGGCGATGAGGCAGTGTGTATTTTCGAGCCGGAGCCGCATCATGCAGCGATGCCGCCCGATGTGATGAACGGCGGGATTATCGCCGCTGTGATCGATTGCCACGGTGTCTGCTCGGCGATAGCAGATGCGTACCGCACCGAGGGCCGTGAGGTCGGTGAGGGCGAGAAAATCTGGTACGCAACGGCTTCGCTGACAGTGAACTACCGAAAGCCAACGCCAATCGACGGTCCGGTAACGGTGCGGGCCCGGCTGGTTGAAAAAGGGCGAAAAAAGACGGTTTTCGCGGTCGATTTCTTCTCGCACAGAGGCGTTTTAACGTGCGACGCGACCGTGCTGTCGCTGCGGGTGCCCGATGTATGGGCCGACCCGACCGGGCTGTTTCAGCACCTGCAAAACGAGTAACGGAGCAAGTGCGAGTCATCGCTCCCAATCAACGGAGGGAGTCAGAGGGCGGGCAGAATATGGCATCGCCAGTCGGCTGGCCACTTGTTTGGGCGAGCTTTTAGCGACTGGGCTGGGCAAGTTCTAATGACAGCGAATCCAATGTGAGGCCCTCTTTCCTCGCCCGTAACTCAAAGTAGATAACGGTTAATCCGATGTACATGACAGGCGCCAGTAAGGCTTGACCAATTACAGAAATTATTGTGGCGAGTGGTTGGTTGAAATTACCGATAATCGCATTAGCGGCGCCTATCAGGATTTGGATACCAAAGGAAATCAAAACGAATGTGATTCCGATGCCTAGAACGCGCCATCGACTCCCCTTGACGAGGTCGTAGCTCCCTCTTAGAGCAGAAACTGGGCCGGTTCCTTCTATCATGACGAGATGAAACATGAACACAAATGAAATACCGAAAAAAATCATCAACGGAATACCAAGGACGATTAGAACTGACATTCCAAAAAGCCCGGAGACGATTAAAAGTAGCGTTCCCAGAAACATGGGAATGCTTAGAACTAGCACTCCCAAAAACCCTGCAATGATCAAAATCCACGCTTTTGAAATCGCTCGCCGATAACTCGCCAGCACATTGATTTCATGACCCAAATATTGCGTTCTTACCACAAGGGTCGTAGCTCCCTGGGTGACCAGAGTAAACAGGCCCATGAGTAAACCTAAAGGGATCATTATTCTAGCCAGGTTTATGGAATTCTCAGGCGCGACATCAGGCGTGAATCCACCCACGGTTCCAGACGTTAATTCAGGCAGCAGGAATAGCGCAGCAACACCAAGTATCTGAATTGGCAAACCGATGAGAATGAACGACCAGAAATTTTTGCGATAAAGGCTGAATGTGTGACTCACTAACTGCCTGAGGTTACGATGGGGGATGAAATTTGGGCCAGCCTCAGGAACCAGTGGCGCTCCGCACCATGTGCAGGAACCGGCATGCTCGACGTTAGTCTGGCCGCACTCGCCACATTTCATAATGATTTGCCTTCGCGCTGATACCGCCCGTGTCGGGGTAAACGTGGCCCCGCTGCAGGGGAACAGTTCCCCCGCTTAAGCACCACCTATCGGATCAGCCGGCCCCACCGAACTCTCAGAAACGTGGCTATGCCACCGCCTAAAAGTGGATCGCCTCGTTTGTGACTGCTGCCCCTGCCTCTTTCAGCGCCTCTGACAGCGTCGGGTGGGCATGCGTCATCTTATGCAACTCTAGGTTCGTCCCTTCGAGCATCTGCAACATCCCGATCTCTGCAATCAGCTCAGTTGCCTCGGGTCCAATAATGTGCGCTCCAACCACCTCGCCTGAATCTGCATCTGTCAGCAGTTTCACGAAGCCCTGCGATTCGCCAATCGCCACCGATTTACCCGCCACCGCAAACGGCACCTTGCCGATCTTCAAGTTAATCCCCTGCTCGCGGGCCTGCGCTTCCGTCAGGCCAATCGAGGCGATTTGTGGCTGGCAGTACGTACAGCGCGGCATATTCGTGTAGTCGTCGATGGGCATCGTCTCGTGCCCCGCGATCGTCTCGGCCGCCACTACGCCCTGGTCGAACGCCACGTGTGCCAGTTGAAGCTTTCCGTTCACATCCCCGACCGCATACACGCCGCCGACGTTCGTTCGCATGTTGCCATCGACCTCGATATAGCCGGGGCCGACCGTCTTGATACCCACATTCTCAAGCCCGATACCATCGGTGTTCGGCTGCACCCCAACACCCAGCAAAACCTTGTCGCAAATGTATTCCCGTTTTTCGCCGCCAACTTCGTACTGAACGGCCAGGCGTCCGTCTTTCTTCTCGACACCCGAAACGCTTGCCGACAACACAAATTCGATTCCCTGCCTGCCGAACTGACGTTCAAGCTCAACTGAAATATCTTCGTCCTCTCGTGGCACCAGGTGCGGCAGCATCTCGAACATCATCACTTTTACGCCGTACGAATTGAAGTAATAAGCGAACTCGCAGCCAATCGCCGAAGCACCGATAATCGCAATCGCCTCTGGCTGTTCGCGAAGCTCGAGGGCATGACGGGAAGTAATGATGTTGTTACCGTCTATTTCGAGTCCCGGCAGGTTACGTGCCCTTGCGCCCGTTGCGATAACTATGTTTTTGGCCGTGAGAGTATCGCCGCCTTCAATGTCTACCTGCGTCGATGACTTCAGCGTGGCAGTGCCTTTGACAAGGGCGATCTTGTTTTTCTTGAGTAAAAAGCCTATGCCGTTGGTAAGGGCCTTCGAAACCTTGCGGCTGCGATCTACGGCCTTTCTCATGCTTGCCGACCACTCACCGACCTCGATGCCCCAGTCTTCGGCATGGCGCAGGTGGTTCACGACCTCGGCGTTCTTCAACAACGATTTCGATGGGATGCAGCCCCAGTTCAGGCAAACACCGCCAAGGCCGCCAATGCCCGTCCCATCGTCTTTTTCGACTATCGCGACGCTCAGGCCAAGCTGTGCGCCCCTGATCGCTGCGTGGTATCCGCCCGGGCCAGCGCCAATTACTACGAGATCGAAGTTAGTTTCTGCCATACGAAATTTTTCCTGGGATTAGCCTGCACCGGGTAGCGGGCATACGAACAGCCAGACGTCGAACATCTGGATAAACAGCCGCCACCTGAGAAATCGACCGCCCGATTATACGTGCGAACCGGCGCGCTGAAGAACGGGGCGGCTGCAAAGGAATGTTCATCGGAACTCTCTGGGAGGTGACACTGTCACCCGCAATCACACCGGAGTGGATGAACCGCGTACCGGGTGGCCCTGGTCGCTTCTACCGACCTGATGGGTAATACCGTGTGCCGCTGGCAGGCCGAAGCATTAGCGGGCTGAATAGCCGTCCGTGCCCGAACTCTCAGCAGGTGCAGTGTCCTCAACCAGAGCGGTATCGAAAATCTCGTATAGCTTTGCACCTACGATGGCCACGATAATCCCGGCAATCGTTATCGGCACGAAAATTACCACTGCCGTCCCAACATACGGCTCCCAGCTCACCGGGCAGTCTCTGATGCCAGTACACAGCCACGCGCTGGTCAGGGTGTATCCAAGTGAGATCGCCATACCGACCGCTCCGCCGAGAATCAAGCCCTTCACCGACGGACGTCTTTTTCTAAAGAACTGAAACATTGCCCATAGATCGTATCGCCAGATGCGACTGTACGCATCACCAACCCGGTGAACTGCACAGGCAATTATCACACCATTAGCAGCAGGTAAACCGACCACAGCGCGACATCAATTCCCTGAATCGGCCGCACAGTCATCGCAAGTAATATCGTCGTGTGGTGCCATCTGACGGCATGGTGGACTGACATGCTCAATGGGTTCTGTTGAGATTTATCTACACAGAACAATGCGATCCAGGGGGAGCAAATGATGCCACGACCTGTACCCGGTCGGGCTACTCCGTACGGATCAGATCGATGATCGACCTGACCGGGCGAAAAGCCGCGTATTTTTGGGCCCTGATACTCGTAATAGGGTTTCTGGCTCTTGACATCGCGCTCCCGCTGGGGGTGGCCGCGGGTGTGCCATATGCGGTGGTCGTGATGACCGCTCTCCGTACTTCTGATAAGCGGTTCATCATTGGAATTACTGTTCTGACCAGTATTTTGACCTTGCTGGGACTGGTGATTCCCCCCAACGGGCACATCTTTTCAATGCCTCTGTTTTCTGCAGGCGATCATGAAGTATGGAAGGTGCTGTCAAATCGCGCTCTCGCGATTTTTGTAATCGTTGGAGCAGGCGTATTTGCGATCTATTCAATCAATGCCCGCGAGAATTTTGCCAGGCGTGCAGTTGAAATCGAACAGGCGAGGCGACGGCACATTCAGGAAGCCAACGTGCAGCTTGTGAGGGCTTCCGAAGCCAGAAGCGAGTTTCTTGGCCAGATTTCACACGAGCTCAGAACGCCGCTAACCAGCCTCACGACTTTCGCTCATATCCTTTATTCAAAATCAGATGTTCTCTCAAAAAAACGCGTCAGCGACCATGCGGAGGTGATTAGCCGTAGCGCTCGCCGGCTCGAAGTTCTGATCGATGACCTGCTCGACGCCTCAGGAGCAGAAACCGGGACGTTCAAGCTTGATCTGGCTGTAGCGAACATTCCCGAAATCGTCACCGCGGCGGCTGAAGAATTCGCACCACAGGCACGCAGCCGTGACCAGGAAATTTTCGTCGAAATCGATGTCGCTGAGGATTCCAAATACCATGCGCTGGCCGATCCCATGCGCCTTGCGCAGGTGGTGACTAATCTCGTATCTAACGCATCTAAATACTCGTGGCCTGGTTCCGACATCACCGTTTTCTGTGGTCTTGAGGGCAACAAATACATCATCAAAGTGATTGACCGCGGAGAAGGTATCGAGCGAGATGATCTCCAGAAGATATTCACCCCGTTCTTCCGTGCCGATAACGTGAATGTGCGCTCTACTCCGGGGGCAGGTCTCGGGCTCACCATCGCCAGGTCAATCATCGAACTGCACGATGGCACGATGTCCGTTGAAAGCGAGCTAGATGTGGGGACTACGTTCTCGTTCACCATCCCGGCATTCCCAAACGCTCTTTAGCTCCGGGCGTGCGAGGCGCACTTGGTCGCGTTATGCGGCTCCGCGGGGCACGCCAGGGCTTGTCGATGGGCGTAGATGTTTGTCGCGG
>CAYLWG010000006.1:31160-31423 GCA_964387235.1 uncultured Dehalococcoidales bacterium | reverse complement strand
CAAACCGCAGTAATTCATGGTAGCCACGGGCCAATCGCCGGTCAACGAACCAGACGATTCGGCCAGCCCGTCTCGAAAGTTTTTTTCCGGGCATGTACGCCGGGCCTTGTATGAAGAGCTAAACGCTAGTCACACCGCTCGGAAATCGCCGCTCTTGCCGCCGCTTTTGCTCAGGAGCCTGAGCCGGTTGATCTGAATCCCCCGGTCAACTGCCTTGCACATGTCGTAAACCGTAAGCGCTGCGATGCTCGCTGCGGTCAGTG
>CAYLWG010000006.1:15794-31130 GCA_964387235.1 uncultured Dehalococcoidales bacterium | reverse complement strand
GACTCCGGTCTTGCCGGGGGTGGGGGGTGTGCGTTCAACAGATAGACCAGTGCCATCGTCAGCAGCAAGATCATCAAAATCGATCGTCACCTGGGTAAGGGCAATCGGGTGGCACAGCGGAATCAGGTCGGAAGTTTTCTTCGCGGCCATCACACCGGCGATGCGCGCAACTCCCAGCACATCGCCCTTATCGAAGCCCCCTGACCTGATCAGATCGAGAGTCGACTGCTGCATGTGGATCTCGCAGCCTGCCACGGCAACCCGCTCGGTGACATTTTTAGGGCCGATATCCACCATCCGGGCTCTGCCCGATTCGTCTATATGGCTGAGTTTGTCTTGAGACTTCGTCATTCTGGAATTCCAGCTTCAGGGCGTCCTGTCACTTTTGAAACGCGCTTATTGGGCAGTCGCGACAAAAACGCTGTCCACGATTAAATCGCTTCCCCGTGCCGCGCCGTTTGCGAGTTCGTCACACCGTTCGTTTTCGGGATGCCCCGTGTGGCCGCGAACCCACTTAAAGCTTACGTCGTGGGAATCACAAACCCCGAGCAGTCGTTCCCACAGGTCTGAATTGAGCGCCGGACCGGTTTTTCGCCTCCAGCCGTTTGCTCGCCATTTTTTGGCCCAGCCCTTCTCAATACCGTCGATCACGTACTTAGAATCGGTGGTCAGCACCACTCGCTGGCGCTTTTTCAGGCTTTCGAGCGCGATGATCGCACCGAGGAGTTCCATGCGATTATTCGTGGTATGAACGTAGCCCTGACTGAGTTCTTTAGTGCTGTCGCCAAACTTCAGCACCACGCCGTAGCCGCCAGGGCCGGGATTGCCGATGGCTGATCCATCGGAGAAAACGTAAACCGTGTTGTCATTATCTTTAGCCATTGCAACTAAGATACCCGTTGACCACAATCAAGCGCAGCCCTGTCAGCATTCAGGAATCACGAATGCCAGAAGCTCCAGAAGCCAAAGATTTAATACGGACTCTAAAAACCGCTGTTCTTAATCCGGGACAAAACCTTGTGTTGCGTCCGACCGAATTGGATGATGCTGAAAGTTTTTTCAAGCTCGTTGCAGATAATTACGACCGGCTTTCGGAATGGCTGAATGTTCCACGGCCACTTAAAACGGTCGAAGAACGCCGCAGGTTAATGGATGCCGATCTGGAATCGGGCAGTTCCGGCACGAGCCACTGGTGGCTGATCGAAGCAGATGGCGAACTGGCCGGAACGATCGCGCTTCACCACATTGAACCGGCAGAGCGTTCGGCACTCGTAGGTTACTGGCTTGCCAGAGGATTTACTGGCCGCGGAATTATGACCGAAAGCCTTCGGGTGGTCGTTGGTTGGGCTTTTTCAGAACTTGGACTGGGCAGGGTGGAAATCCGGAGTTCTATCGAAAACCGGGCGAGCTGTGCGATACCAGAACGACTCGGGATCAGGCGCGAATCGATACGACGACAGTCCGAGATGATAAACGGCGCTAACCACGACATGGCGAGCTACGTTGCATTCGCCGATAACTGGCCATCCGCACCGCCCGAGTGAGCCTTTTCGACTTGAGCGAGTTTCAGGGCGTGCCAGGTTTCAGGCCGGAACGCCGCGCACCAGCATCATTCCCACCACCGCCGCGGCTATCGCTATCAGCAGGTTGAACCTCGCCAGCATCACAAGACGCTTTCGGGCCGCAACGGTTGAAGGTGGGGGCTGCTCGCCGCGCCCTACCTGCTGCATCAATTCTGCGAGCCGCGGGCCCAGCACAAAGTCGTGAAACCCGCTGATTACAAGCAGCACACCGACCAGAACGAACTTGATCAGCAGGGCGGTGCCGATTTCTGTTGACCAGAAGTCATTTTCGGTAAATCTGTCAAAACCTATCCCGCGTCCTTCAAGGGCCGCCGCGCCCGAAACAACGAGTACCGCCAGCAAAACCCACGCAATTCCGCGAAACCTGATGACTGCCCTGCGGAGGAACAACATCCCCATCGCGGGTGGTTCCATTCCGCGGGCAACCGGCACCATCACAAGCGCAATAAAAATCGCACCGCCAATCCAGACGATTGCTGAAAAAACGTGGACTACAACGACGATGAACTGCCAGATCGGCACATGAACCTCTACTTAGTTGACAATAATCAACTACTCAACCGCCGATGTAGTACATTTCGATTCTGTCGCTTTTGGGGCCGGTTATCGGGTCGGAATCGGCGTTTTCTGAGTCGGATTTATCGCCGTCAGCAACCGGGCTACTAAACTCGGTTTGGGCCGAACGCAATTCTGAATACCGGTCGTCACGGCCCTTCCATGTAGAACCGATTATCCCGGCAAGCTCTTCATCGGTCGCACCCGACCGCATTGGCGTCTTAAGATCGGTTCCGCCAGAGGCGAACAGGCATGTGAACAGCTTCCCATCGGTCGAAATTCTGGCCCTTGAACAATCTCCACAAAACGGCACCGACACCGACGCAATAACGCCGATCTCTCCCTCGCCATCCGTGTACCTGTACCTGCTCGCAACTTCGCCCCGATAGTTCGGGCTGACCGGTTCGATAGGAAATTCTGCACCGATCAGTTCGAGTATCTCGCTGGCCGGGACAACTTTCGAAAGCTCCCAACCGTTCCGGGTCCCAACATCCATGAATTCGATAAACCGGACAATCGCCCCCGTTCCCCTGAAGTGACGGGCGGTATCGACCAGAGTGTGTTCGTTCATGCCTCGCTGGACAACAACATTTATCTTGATCGGTGAAAAACCCAGTTCGGTGGCAACCCTGATGCCTTCGAGGGTTTTCTCAGGTCCCTGCGGACGACCTGACATCTTTTTGAAGACTTCTTCATCGAGCGAATCAAGCGATATCGTCAAACGGTTCAGGCCCGCGTCCTTCAGTGCCGCCGCGTGCTGGGCAAGCAGATAACCGTTTGTGGTGAGCGTCAGGTCATCGACGCCGTCTATAGCCGATAATTTCGCTATCAGTTCCGGAAGGTCGGCCCGCACAAGTGGCTCTCCCCCGGTTATTCGAATCTTCGTGACTCCGGCAGCAACGAAAAGCCGGGCCAACCGTTCAATTTCCTCGAAGGTGAGAATGTGTGGCCGGGGAAGAAATTCGTACTTCTCTCCGTATATCTCGGCCGGCATACAGTAGGGACACCGGAAATTGCACCTGTCCGTTACGGAAATACGCAGATCGCGAACAGGCCGACCGAATTTATCGGCGATTCCTTTAACAGACGGAGTTTCGGGAGATTGCGACATATGATTCAGGCAAAGCTCGGAATGGATCGGATCGTATTAATCTTACCGAGGAAAAGCCCTGTTCATTAGCGCTGAACCACATTTAACCCGGGTAACCCTATTAACTCTTGCTGATTGCTTCGAGAGTCTCACGCAATCCTCGTAGCGCTGTACCACGGTGGCTGATCGCAGCTTTCTCTGGCCCGGTGAGTTGCGCAGTTGTTTTCGCACGGGAAACCAGCCAGAAGACCGGGTCATATCCGAACCCGTTGGCACCGATAGGCTGATGGATAATTGCGCCCTCAAGAACACCCTCGCTCGTCACGAGTCCCTCATGGGCCTCTGGCATTTCCTGTAGTTCGCGGCCAACTAGCGCAAGCACCGCTACAAATCTCGCAGTTCTCTTCCAACCGGGCACACCCAACATATTCTCGAGTAGCAACTGCACTCGCCCTTCATCATCCAACCCGGCGCCTCCGTAGCGGGCGGAATTCACTCCCGGTGCGCCATCGAGGGCATCGACAACCAGCCCGGAATCATCGGCCAGCGTCAGCACTCCAGAAGCCTCGGCGTAGGCCCTGGCCTTTAGCACGGAGTTTTCTTTAAATGTAGTTCCGGTTTCTTCGACCTCCAGCTCGATGCCGAGGTCATCAAGCCCCACGACATCGAAAGCCACCTTAAAGGCCGTCGCCGCCAGCATTCGTGAGAATTCACGGACCTTTCCAGGATTTCGTGTCGCAATCAACAGTTTTTTTGTCATGAAGATAAATCTAACGCTCGTGTCCGGTACAGGGCCAGCCACAAGAAAAGAAAAACGTAAAGAAAACGGCAAAAGAAAAAGGTCGGTTATTCGTCAATCATTGACCGTTGCGGGTGCAAATAGCGAGTGTTACGCTTTTCATGACTTTTATGCTAATTTGCCGATCATCGCGGTCGGCGTTTCTTTTGTCCCGAAGCAGACAACGCCCAAACCTTCACATCCCCGCTCCACGATGCACCGAGTTACAAAGCCTTCTATCCGTATTCGCCCTGCGCTTTTGCTGCTGGGAACTGCCGCAATCGCTTTGCTGGCGGCGTGTACACCCAACAACCCCCAATCCACGTTCGGCACGGCCGGCCCGATAGCTAAAGATCAGGCCGACCTTTTCATTTTCATATTCTGGATCGCCGTTGTTGTATTCGTTCTTGTCGAAGGCGCGGTTATTTACGCAACGGTTCGCTATCGGCGACGCTCTGATTCCGACAAACTACCCCACCAGACCCACGGGAACGACAAGCTCGAAATTGCTTGGACAATTATCCCCGTCTTTATTCTGATTGCAGTAGCCATCCCGACGCTAACCCAGATCTGGGAACAACAGAACGGCGTGCCCGACGACATGGGCGAGGTGCTGAATGTGGAGGCGATCGGGCACCAGTGGTGGTTTGAGTTCCGCTATCCAGACCAGGAAGTCATCACTGCCAACGAGTTACGCATACCGATAGGTCGGCCTATTGGGATCAAGCTCAATTCTCAGGACGTGATCCACAGCTTCTGGGTTCCAAAACTGGCCGGCAAGGTCGATATGATCCCGATAAACGACAATTTCATGTGGTTTATCGGTGATGAAGTTGGCGTGTTCTACGGTCAGTGTGCAGAATTCTGCGGGCTTGGTCACGCACTCATGCGCTTCCGGGTGATCGTAGAAACAGAGGAAGATTTCCAGGCGTGGATCGATGGCATGCATATCGCTTCCGATGCACCGGCCCCCGGCTCTCCCGAAGCCTCGGGCAAGCAGCTGTTCGCAGCTAACTGTTCATCCTGCCACTCCAGCGACACCACTGCCCCCGGTTCGTATGCCGGTGAGGTTAGTGCCCAGGAGGCCCGGTGGAACGGCTGGATAGCGGACACCGAGAATTCAACTATTGTTTCGGCACCCAACCTGACTAACTTTGGTACTCGCAACACGCTGGCTGCGGGGCTGAAAGACCTCACCCGTGATTCGCTGATCGGCTGGATTGCCGATCCGTCTTCCGTGAAGATCGGCACCCGCATGCAGGAACACGGAGCGGTTTACGACACGGCCGATGGCAGAGCGAAGTTGAGTGCCAGCGAAATCGCTGATATCGCCGATTACCTGCTTTCACTGAAGCCTGGTTCTGGCATTGACGCATCGGGCGAAGCTGGTGATTCTGGCGGCGGGGTAATCGACGGTGCAGCCGTGTTTGCAAATAACTGCGCGGCCTGCCATTCAACCGGCGACAATAGTACGGTCGGCCCCGGCCTGGCCGGGCTTGCCGATCGGGCTGCTTCCCAGGTTCCGGGCCTCGGTGCCGATGAGTACATCGAACAATCTCTGAGAGACCCCGGTGCATTCATTGTTGACGGCTTCCCGCCTGTCATGCCTGGCTGGGACAGCCTTGGCGATGACAAAATCGATGCTCTCGTAACATATCTGAAGACCCTAAAGTAACCACCTGTACAGACGAGATCGTCTGGCAGCGGAGCGCACTAGTGACAACAAACTCGCTGACATTTCCAAGGCTCTTCCCCCGGCCCAAGGCCGAAACGGGGATTTGGAGCTGGATTGGGACCGTCGACCATAAGCGGATCGGAACCCTTTATGGCGTTACCGCTTTCATCTGGTTCCTTGTGGGCGGCATCGAAGCGCTGCTGATACGCGTTCAGCTTGCGAAAGCTGACAACACGTTCATCGACCCAGAAACCTACAACCAGCTGTTCACCATGCACGGCACGACGATGGTGTTCCTGGTCATCATGCCGCTTTCGGCAGCTTTCTTTAACTGGCTGATACCTCTGCAAATTGGTGCGAGAGACGTCGCGTTCCCACGGCTGAATGCTCTGAGTTTCTGGATTTTCCTTGCGGGTTCGATAATCATAAATCTGGGCTGGCTCACCGGGAACGCACCAAACGGTGGTTGGTTCGGGTATGCCCCGAACTCTGGCATCACGTTCAACCCCGGATTGGGAATGACGTACTGGGTCGTAGGGCTGAACATCCTCGGGGTCGCATCAATTGCTGCCGGCCTTAACTTCATCGTCACGATACTCAACTTCCGGGCTCCGGGCATGAGTATGTTCAAGATGCCGGTTTTCGTATGGATGACCCTGATTACCTCGGTTTTGATAGTACTCGCAATGCCGATTCTTGCTGTGGCGGGTATCCAACTCCAGTCCGACCGGGTTTATGGCACAAACTTCTTCAACCCACTCGGCGGCGGCGACCCGGTGATGTGGCAGAACATCTTCTGGCTATTCGGCCACCCGGAGGTTTACATCCTGATCCTCCCGGCAATGGGAATCGTGTCCGAAGTGCTACCCACATTCTCGCGGAAGCCATTGTTCGGTTACCCCTTCGTAATTTTTGCCGGTATTGTGATCGCTTTTTTGGGTTGGTTCGTGTGGGCCCACCACATGTTCACAGTCGGCCTCGGCCCTGCAGTCAACTCGGCCTTCACCGTCGCTACAATGCTGATCGCGGTGCCGACCGGAGTGAAGATATTTAACTGGATAGCTACGATGTGGCGCGGGAATTTACGATTGAACACAGCGATGCTGTTCTCGATATCGTTCATCGCAATGTTCACGATCGGTGGCCTGAGCGGAGTACTAAACGCCTCGCCGCCGACCGACGCACAGCAGCAGGACACTTACTTCGTGGTGGCGCATTTCCACTATGTTCTGGTTGGTGGCTCGCTGCTCGGAATATTCAGCGGAATTTACTACTGGTGGCCGAAGTTCACCGGGTGGTATCTGAACGAGAAGCTTGGCATCGCAAACTGGGCGCTAATGCTCATTGGTTTCAACCTTCAGTTCGCTCCGCTCCACTGGCTCGGCATGGACGGCATGCCACGCCGTATTTACACCTACGCTGAAAACATGGGCTGGGAGGGTTCAAACCTCGCCGCCTCTATCGGTGGTTTCATTCTTGGCCTTGGCGTTCTGTTATTCATGATTAACGTGGTCGTGTCTCGCATACAGAAAAAAATAGCCCCGGCCGATCCGTGGGATGGTCGCACACTGGAGTGGGCCACCTCGTCGCCCCCGCCGCCGCATGATTTCGATGAGATCCCGCAGGTCAAGTATCGTGACGACTTCTGGTTCAAAAAGTACCCGGAAACCATTAACGAATACTTCGGACACGGAAGCAGCGACGACACTGAATCTTCGAATGCGCAGGTCGATGAAGAGATGGGTGAGGGAACCGCGGCGGTATCGGGTGATGCCAGTGGGCACGGGCACGGCAAAATTCACCTGCCGGACATGTCTTACTACCCGATCATACTCTCGAGTGGCCTTGCAATTTTCGGCCTCGGTTTTCTCACGAATACGTGGGTAATCGCTGCCGGAGCTCCGTTCTTCATCTGGGGTCTGCTTGGCTGGTCGATGGAACCTGTCAACGACCCTGAACCCACCGATTCTTAGCTCCGAGTTTCATTTCTAGTCTCTCAAACAATCAAAGTGACAACGAACGTGACACAGGCCCTGGCAACAGAAACAAACGCCCCGACACAGCATCATGCCCCGGTAGAAAACACTTCGACCGGGCTGAACAACCGAAAGCTCCTGATGTGGACTTTCCTTGGTTCCGACGTGATGTTCTTCGGCGCATTTATCGCCACTTACCTTATCTACCGGGGCCGGAGTCTAAATGGCCCGTACCCGTCGGAGATTCTCGACATTCCGATTACGTCGGTATCGACATTCGTACTGTTGATGAGTTCACTGGCGATGGTTCTTGCTCTTCACTACGTGAAAGAAGGCGAGAGGAACAAGGCGACACTCTGGATCATGGGGGTGGTGGCGCTCGGAACTGTGTTTATGGGCTTTCAGGTGTTCGAGTTCGTTACATTCGTGGGCGAGGGGTTGACACCGCAGGTCAATATATTCGGAACAACGTTCTTCATACTTACCGGCATTCATGGAGCGCACGTCACTATCGGCGTGATATGGATGGCATTCCTGGCTTATAGCTCGCACAGGGGCAAGCTCCGTGCCGACAACGCTCTGGATCTCGAGATTGCTGGCCTTTACTGGCACTTTGTCGATATCGTCTGGATTGTCATTTTCACAGTTATCTACCTGATATCGGCAACCGACGGGCCACCACCGGGCGCTGAACTTCTTCACGGTTAGGGAAAAAGGGATAGGCGCAGGAATCAACAATGACCAATCTCTGGCAAAAACTTACTCACCATGAGGGCAATGGGTGGTGGAACTTACCGCACACTGCAAGCCAGGATGAGAACCCACCGCACGAAGGTCCGATTGGCGGTGCGTGGCTCAGCAATATCTGGCGCGTTGTGACCTACGGCGGCGTGTCGCACGCGGGGCCAGGGTTCTACTGGTTGGTGGGACTGTTCCTTGCCATAATCACTCTGATCGAGGTATGGCTGTTCACCGTAGAGGGGCTGGGTGGGTTTTACATCCCTCTTCTGCTGGGGCTTTCGGCGGTCAAGTTCGTCGCGGTTGTAGCTTTCTTCATGCACCTGCGGTTTGATGGCCGATTATTCACCTACATTTTCGCGTCGTCCATGGTCGTCGGCATTCTGATATTTGTAATACTCCTGTTCCTTATGAAATTCGGCGTCCAGCTTTCATAGCAGGCTTCCCTGAATTACAGTGGAATCAAGGTCGCTTCCACCCGGGTCCGCTTTCCTTCCTTCCTTCCTTCCTTCCTTCCTTCCTTCCTTTTGGCTGGCTGGCTGGCTGGGGGCCATACAAAATTAGATTCACCAGAGGCAGGTTCACATTATGGGATGGTTGGGCACCCTGAGCAGCGGTTCACAACTCCACCGAATCAACAGCTTCGGCGAGTTCGTATCAGCCTGGGACTTTTCTTCCACGTCAGCCGTTCTGCTATTGCTGATGGCGTCCGCATACATCGTCGGCTCCATACGCCTGTCGTTGCGGATCAGTGCGGCCGGTGCGGCCAATAGTGATAGTAGGTTCTGGGCGAGATTCGGATCAGGTATGGCGGGCTTCGCACTTCTGGCATTCGCACTGGCTGGCCCGCTGGATGTTTTCGCAGGCGATCTTTTTACCGCACACTCTGCCCAGCACATCATAATTGCGATGCTGGCTGCCCCGCTGCTACTGATCGCCCGGCCAATGCCATCGTACATCTGGGCCTTTCCCCGCCCCATGCGTTCAGGTGCCGGAACTGCCCTCACAGAAGCTGCAATCATCATCCGGGCTCTCAGGTTCTTCACCCACCCCATGGTGGCCCTGCCTCTGTTCCTGCTATCGCAGTACGTCTGGCACATTCCAGCGGCTTATAACGGTTCGCTTGAAAACGAGTGGGTTCACCTGCTCATGCACTTCACAATGTTCACAGCAGCAGTGTTTTTCTGGTGGCCTATCGTCGGGCCACCGCCCGTCCGTACCCGGCTTTCACACCCCGAACGGTTAGTGTTCCTATTACTCGCAGTCACGCCCGTAGCCCTTCTGGCTGCCATCATCACCCTTTCGAAATCAGTCCTGTTCGACTTCTACCTCGATAGTCCAGGCCACTTCAATTGGTCGCCGCTCGAAGACCAGCGAATAGGTGGTCTGCTGATGTGGATACCAGGAAATTTCACTTTCCTTTTCGCGTTGACAGTTCTTTTCTTCAGGTGGTTCACAATAGAAGAACGCAAATCGTCCCGTGCGGCCGCCGATAGGCCCGCCGATAAGTCCAGTAGTCAGCCAGGCAGGGCGAAGCCTGCCGCACCCCGCTCTGAACCTTCTGGAAATAACCCCGGAAATCCCGACGATTCCGGATGATGAACCTGGACGAACTTGAGTGATCACGAATTCGTAACTGCCAGGTTGACCGTTCACGGCAGAGTCTAGGGCGTGGGCTTTAGGGTGTTCGCCAGAAGGTTGGCCAATCGCTTAGGAGTGACCGGCTGGGTGAAGAACCTGAACGATGGTTCGGTACAACTACAGGCATACGCACCGCAGCCAGTTCTGGACAGGTTTATTGCACAGGTGAGTATGGGCCCGGCAGGTTCTCGAATCGAACAGATCAGGACCGAGATAATAAAAACCCCTACCGAATTCGGTAGGGGTTTCTCGATTCTCTGAACGGATTTTTACTGCTGCGTACTACGACGACGGCGGCGAATTACCGCCCGTTTTATGAAGTAATCGTTCTCCTGATTGAGCATTCGGTGCAGAATTTCGTCCGACAGGTTTTTCAGGTAAATCACGCTCGCCCACGCAGTTGTAAGGCCCGACTGTATCTCGTCAAGCGTCATGGGCTTGTTCGTGTTCGCAAGCAAGAGCTTGAACACAGCCTCGGTTATCGGAGTTCCCGGAAGAAGAAAGTCGGGTTCTTTCGAGCAGATGTTCGACATCACCTTCATGTATTCGGTTGCCGAACCGAACCCGCCCGGTAGATCGCCATCATCGACGACCGATTTACCACCTGCTGAGAGCCGTGAGTAAACGGAAAATGCAAATGACCGACCGGACGCCTCAAACGCCTTGGCATCGATCTGGTATTTAGGTTCCTCTACAGGTTCGGTCGGAACCTGTTCTGTCGGCTCTGATTGCTCTATCTGTTCTGTCTGATTGGTCATGGATTTTTCGGAGCGCAGCGCCGCACGGCCAGTAAGGTGCGGCAACATACGCATAGTGTTAGAAAATATCGTCGGGCCAGTCGAGCAACTCGACTCTGGCAATTTCGCCCACACCAATCATAGCAATGTCATCGGGGCAGATGGCTAATCCGTTTGCATGCGCCATCGAAGTGAGCACGCCTGAACTCTGATTTCCGGCCAGCTTTGCGTGATAAACACCTTCGGCATTCCTGTACGCGTGCACTCTGGCGTACACCCGGCGGCCATCGTGGTTATGAATCGTATCGTCCATCACTGCTTCTATCGACGGTTTTTCGGCCATTACTTTGCCCATCATGAGCCGCAATGCGGGACGCCCGAACTGCTCGAAGGCAACCATTGCACTGACCGGGTTTCCGGGAAGGCCAAGATGAGGGATTTTTGTGCCGTCTTTGCGCTTTAACACTCCGAACGCAAGTGGCTTCGCTGGTCGCATACGAACCGACCACAGCGCTATCTCGCCCTTTGCCGAAAGTACGTCTTTCACCACATCGTAATCGCCCTTTGAAACCCCGGCTGATGTAACAACGAGGTCGGCAATTTCAAGAGCGTCTTCCAGCGCTGCCTCGAGCGATTCGACCGTGTCCCTGGCAATACCCATGATTTTCGGCACACCGCCGTAACGGGTGATCATTGCGGCGACGCTGTACGCATTCGAGTTGTATATCTTGCCGGGCTGATGTTCTTCGCCCGGTTCCAGCAGTTCATCACCTGTCGAAATAATTGCCACTACCGGACGCCTGAACACCCTTATCGCGGCCCTGCCGAGCGATGCGATCACACCTATCTGTCCGGCCCGTAACACCACGCCTTCACTGAAAACGGTCGTACCTGCACGAACGTCTTCGCCAGCGGCCCGGATGTTGTCGCCTATCTCTGCTTCGACGTTAATCGAAATTGCACCCTGTGACCCACCTGTTTTCTGGCGTTCCAGTTCGTCTGTGTCCTCGAACGGGACAACAGCATCGGAGTTATCGGGTACCGGGGCACCAGTCATGATGCGGATCACTGTGCCGGGGGCCAGAGGTCGTTCGGGTAGTTGTCCGGCAGCTATTACTCCCGTTACAGGTAGTTCGACGGGGGATTTGTCCGACGCTCCTCCGGTGTCGGCCGCGACTACGGCGTAACCGTCCATCGCCGAGTTCCTTAGCGGCGGTATGTCGAAGGGTGCGACCATATCTTCAGCAAGAACCTGCCCGAGCGCCTCGCCCAGTGGCGTTTCGACTGCAGGCAGTCTGTGGAAATAAGAAAGGATGCGATCGCGCGCCTCTTCAACACTTAACATCTCTGCGTCGTAGTGGTGACGGTGTGGCCGGTGTGCTTGTGGCCGGGAGGTGGCCTGGTCATTGGATTCGGTCATAAGCGTGCTTTCGATCGTCCGTTAAACGCGCAACTCCGCACCAAGTTCGCTGAGAAGTTGTTTCAGAGTCTGCTGTTCGATCTTACCCACCTGATCGGCAGTGAGGGTCTTGTTCGGTGACTGGTAGACCAGCCGTACCGCCACGGCCTTTTTGCCTTCGGGAACACCTTTGCCTTCAAACACATCGAACACTGTCGCCGAGGTCACTGTCCTGTTGCGACTTGCAATTTCGACTATCTGCCCGGCCGTAACACCACTGTCGACGATTAACGAAAGATCGCGATGAGAGGCCGGGAGACGAACGAATTCTTCGAATTTGCCTGATTTATCCGAACTCTGAATTAGCTTCAAAACGGCTGCGAGATCGAGTTCAAACATAGCAACACTTTCGACCTCGGCGTCGAACGTTGAAAAAACGTCGGGGCTTACTTCACCGACAACACCTATCGTCACTCCGTTTGCCGACGGAACTTTGACAGCAGCGGTACGACCGGGTGTAAAAGTCGCATCTTCAACAGGTTCAAACACCACCTGAATCCCCAGATCATCAAGCACCGCTTCGAGTGCGCCTTTTGCGTCGTAAAAGTCTGAAGGGCCACCAGAACCAGAAGAAAAGGCATCCCAGTGCAACTCGTTTCGCGGCCCTGCGAAAGCCCCTGTCACCATCTGTCGTTCCTCTGGAAGGCCTTCGCCAAAATCGAGAAACACCCGGCCGGCCTCGAAAATGGCAATCGGGCCACGCCAGGTGCGCGAGTTACGGGCGACCGTCTTTAATATCGTCTCTCGCAGAGTACGCCGCATAACGGAGAAATCGGCACTGACCGGATTACGGAGTTTTATCGCCGGGGGCATGTCGCCGGGCAGGGCGACCCGCGCCTCACCTGCGGCAGTCGTTGCGGAATAGCTGATCGTTTCTCGCATGCCCGTCTGCACCAGTAAATCGGTAACCCGCCGGTGCAGGTCCAATTCGGGTTGCGGCTGCCATTTTGGCGGACTGCCGGAAAGCGTAGTTACGGGAATGTTGTCGTACCCAATTATCCGGGCAAGCTCCTCAACAAGGTCCTCCGCAATGGAAATATCTGGACGCCAGTAGGGAATCTGTACGTCCCAGCCTTCGGAGTTTGCAGTCATCTCAAAGCCGAGATACCCGAGTGTCAGTTCAATCTTATCGGCCTCGATCTCTATTCCCAGGACCTTCTTGATGTGGGCGCGGTCGAGACGGACAGATTGCTGTTCGCTGCCCTCGCCCGGATGAATGTCGATAATCCCCGACGCCGCGGTTCCTCCGGCAATTTCTAAGATAAGTTTTGTCGCCCGTCGAAGCCCAACCTCACTCAGTCCCGTTCTCAACCCCTTCTCAAATCTCAATGTCGCCTGGCTCGCAAGCTCAAGCGCACGCGCGGTTTTGCGGTTGTTTACTCCGTGAAATGTCGCCGATTCTAAAAAGACAGTTGTTGTCGTGTCCGATATTTCGGTGTTCGCACCGCCCATCACGCCTGCAAGACCAATTCCGCGCTCGGGATCGGCAATGAGCAGCATCTCGCCACCGAGTTTTCTTTCTTTCCCGTCTAAAGTGACGAGCTTTTCTCTGGCGGCAGCGCGTCTCACTATCACCTTGCGGTCAACGACCTTGTCGAGGTCGAAAGCATGGAGCGGTTGCCCGAGTTCAAACATCACGAAGTTGGTGATGTCGACGATGCTGTTGATAGGCCGTTCACCAATCGCTATCAGGCGGTCTTGCAACCATTTTGGAGAAGGGCCGATCTTCACGCCCTCGATAACCGTGGCTGTGTATCTTGGGCAGAGGTCGGGATCGGCGATTTCTACAGAGGCAAGCCTGTACACGTCCGGGCCGGTTGCCTCGAACGAAATATCGGGATCGCGGAGCTTTTGGCCCGTAATCGCTGCGACATCCCTCGCTATACCGACAACCCCAAGACAGTCCGGGCGGTTCGGTGTTAGTTCGATATCTAATACCGATTCGCCCAGTACTTCGCCGATTGGTGTACCAATTTTCGCGTTATCGTCGAGAACTATAATCCCATCGTGCTCATCGCCAATGCCAAGCTCTCTGACCGAGCAGACCATGCCGTCTGATACGACGCCGCGAATTTTTGAACGCTTCAGCTTTCGAGTTTTGCCGGGTTCATCTGCATAGGCGTCAACCAGCACTGCACCGATCGAGGCATAGGCGATCTTCTGACCCTCGGCAACGTTGGGCGCACCGCATACGACCTCAGCATCGCCATTTCCGTGATCGACAGTCACCAGTTTCAGCCGATCAGCGTCGGGATGTGGGCGGACGGCCTTAACCTGGCCCACAACTACGTTGTCGATCCAGCCAGTGCGCTCGATCGATTCGACCTCGTTGCCTGCCATCGTTAGCCGGTGGGCCAGGTCGTCGAGACTTATTTCGATGTCTACGTATTCACTTAGCCAGGAAACAGGAACTTTCATGTATTTTGCTCGTTATTCACGATTTTTGTACTTACGGGTGAAAACAGGAGTGATTCGGCTCCGGCCCAAAACGTTTTTGCTCTTTCAGGGGCAGCTAGTACATTCACGAATTGGCTCTAAAACTGTGTAAGAAACCGCAGATCGTTCGCAAAGAAATGCCTGATATCGGTTATGTCGTTCCGCAACATTGAAATACGCTCCGGGCCCATGCCAAACGCGAACCCGGTGTATTTACCAGAATCGTAACCCGCGTTTTCCAGAACTTTCGGGTGAACCATCCCGGCACCGAGAATCTCGATCCACCGACCGTTCCAGTCGATCGACATATCCACGCCGGGTTCAACAAACGGGAAGTAATCGCAGCGAAACCTGACTTTTCGTGACGGGCCAAAAATGCGTCTTGCGAATTCGTATAGCGTGCCTTTAAGATCGGCAAACGTGATGCCCTCGTCCACGGCCAGCCCTTCGACCTGGTTGAAGTGCCATTCGTGAGTCGCATCGGTCGATTCGTACCGGTAGCACTTTCCGGGAACAACAACCCGAATCGGGGGATCGTTCTTTTCCATGATGCGCGCCTGCATAGGCGAAGTGTGCGTCCTCAGCAAAACGTCGCTCCGCGACTCGGAATCGACCCAGATCGTGTCCCACTGGTCCCTCGCAGGGTGATCGGCTGGAATGTTGAGCAT
>CAYLWG010000006.1:0-15784 GCA_964387235.1 uncultured Dehalococcoidales bacterium | reverse complement strand
AGTTGTACCGTTCCAGTTCGATCTCAGGGCCTTCTACAGTCTGGAAACCCATCTCGTTGAACGCCTGGGTTATCTCTCGGATCATCTGAGTCGACGGGTGCAGGCCACCCGCTGACGGTTTTCGACCTGGAAGGGTGATGTCGACAGCACCTACGGGAGCACTGGACGATTTCGCCTGTTTCAGCTGTTCTTCAAAAAGCGATTCCAATTCGGCCCGGAGCCGGTTGGCCGCAGCCCCGACTACTTTTCGTTGCTCGATGTCGAGCGATCCAAGACTTCGCAGAATCGATGTTAACTGGCCTTTGCGACCGAGATATTCGACGCGCCAAACCTCAAGCAGTTCAACGGAACCTGCCGAACGCAACGCGCTGGTTGCCGCAATTTTCAGTTTCTCTATAGATTCACTTGATTGAGTTGTTGGCACTGGCAATTTCCTCGATGACTTTGGGCCTGGCTTGCCTGATTTCATTTCTCAGGCTACTTTGACCGCGTAAGCCATGCCTGCCAGCGGTGTTTTTCGATTCGAAATTATAGTTGATCCCACGATCGAAACTTACTCTCAGCGTAATCTCGTTTACAGTTGGGAAACGGTCGGTTGTTGGCCGTATCTGTGAATCTGCAAGGTTTAAGCCTTAAAATGCCCCAGATTCTCACTTACATGTTTTTCGTCTATATTTCGCTTGATGCGACGTAATTCGTAGCATTCAATAGCTACACGGTTACGAATCCACCACCCTCCACGAGGTGAGCGAACGGCGGTTCCTGCAATCGCTCCCGAGTTGCCCTTCTGTACTAGCGACAAGTTCAAAAAGATGTAGTAGGGTCATTCGACGATTACCGCAAAAACGCACGGTGCGTTCGTGAGCGGAGTACACACAATACAAGTTCCGGGGGGGCCACCATGGAAGCCTACTGCATGAAGTGTAAGACCAAGCGTGAAATGCAGAATGCACAGCAGATTACGATGAAGAACGGACGCCCTGCTTCCCAGGGTACGTGCCCGGTCTGCAGCACTAAGATGTTCAAAATCGGTAAAGCCACCTGAGCTAACCGCATTTTATCGTCATGGCCCGTGCAATTTGCACGGGCCTTTTCTTTTGCCAGAAACGACCGGAGCCAAAAATTGTCCCCGATATCACTCGTTCTTGTCGGGAGTACACTGCGGGTCAGCTATCCGGAAAATGGTCAGTAGGGAAATCGACGATGCAAACAGTCCCATTTGGAAATACAGGATTTGAGATAAGCCGACTGGGTGTCGGGCTGTCGGAGGTGGGATTTGAACTCTCACTTGACGATCAGGAGCAGGCATCCAACGTCCTGAACACGGCGCTCGACCGTGGAATCAACTTCCTCGACACGTCGGCCTGTTACGGCATATCAGAAGAATTGGTCGGAATCGGCGTTTCGCATCGGAGAAGCGACTATTTTCTGGCGACCAAAGCAGGCCACATCACCGATGGGTACGAAGGCGAAGAATGGACGTACCAGACGGTTGTCGATTCGATCGACCGCAGCTTACGACGCCTGAAGACCGATCATGTCGACGTTGTGCAACTACATTCGTGCGGCATAGACGTTCTCGAAAAAGGCGATGTCATCCGAGCGTTACAGGAAGCCCAACAAGCGGGTAAGACAAGGTTCATCGGCTATTCCGGCGATAACGAAGCTGCGCACTGGGCAGTCGATTCTGGCCTTTTCGCCACCCTGCAAACCAGCTACAACCTGGTTGAACAAAGGGCCAGAACTTCCGGCTTGCTCGAAAAAGCTGCATCGAAGGGGATGGGCACGATTATCAAGCGACCGATCGCCGGTGGCAGCTGGGCGAAATCCCGCGGTGAGGCATCGAAACCGGAAGTGCGCGAGTACGACGAGCCGTATCTAGAGCGTGCAATAGCCATGCGCGCACCGGGTCCGGTCGAGGACGAACCCGAGAACGGAATCCTGACCTCGCTCGGATACACACTTGCCAACCCCAATGTCAACGTCGCAATAGTCGGGACCAAGGACCCATCGCATATGGAGGCCAATATCGGGCAGGTCGAGAAGGAACTTCCGATTCCCGAGTCGGTGGTGGAAGAACTCAACAGCCGGTTCGAAAAACTGGATACCGACTGGGCGCAGCGCGGCTAAATCACCAAGATCTGCCTGCGCCATACACACACTGTTATCAGGAAAACAGATGAAGATCACCAACGTACGTCTCACTGTCCTCGAAACCGACCAACCCGCTCTCCGGTTCGAGTTGATAAAGCTCCCCGGCCAGCACCGCGAACGATGGCTCCACGGACCTCACTCCCGCACCAAGGTCGAGTCCGGCTCGGCCACACGCCGACAGCACGAGTTCGTCCTTCATGTAGACACCGACGAAGGCATAACGGGTCACTGCACGGCCATTTCAGACGGCGTCGCATCGCTGACGAAACATGATGTCGAGCAACTGCGGGGTCTCGTCGTTGGTGAAAACCCACTCTATAGGGAGCACCTTTACCAAAAACTCCACCAGGGCACACGTTGGGTGTATCGCGTGCCGGGTTGGTCAGGCGCGTTCGACAATTGCCTTTGGGACATTGCTGGCAAAGCGGCGGACTTGCCAGTGTGGGCACTAATCGGCCGAGTTCGCGATTCGCTGCCCGCGTACCTGAACGTACGCGGCGCGACTATCGAGGAGGCCGCAGACAACGCCCGCTCTGCCGTCGATGAAGGCTTCACCGCTATTAAAGACCACTTCTATCACCCGTTCAGAGAAAACATCGAATGGCTAACCGCTATTCGCGAAGCCGTTGGGCCAAAGATCGAACTCATGCACGATCCGGTTGCGGTCTACACCTACGACGAGGCAGTCACGGTCGGAAAGGCACTTGAAGGACTGGAATACCGCTGGTTTGAAGAGCCGCTAACCGAGCAATTTCACAATAAGCTCGTCCAGCTCGCAGCCGAGTTGACTATCCCGATCATGTCGAATGAGACTTTGATGCACGACGTCGGAATCTCTGCCCAGTGGCTGATTTCTGGCGCAACTGACCTGATCAGGTACAACGCCCGGACCGGTGTTACCGCCGGCCTGAAACTGGCCCACCTTGCCGAATTGCACGGTGCAAATATTGAGTTCAACGGCACCGGTGGCCTGTGGGGACTCGTCCACGCCCACCTGCTCTGTTCCGTGCAGAACACCACCTACTACGAATTTTTCCCCGGGGGCTGGATCGACGAAATCGGCAAATCTCTCGGCATGATGAACCCTCTCGCCCCGATAAACGGGCGAATTTCGCCTCCCGACGCCCCCGGCTGGGGGGCCGAGTGGGACTGGGACCTGTTCAAGAAACGCACTGTTGAGGTTTGGGACTAGCTTTGCAAGAACCAGTCAGAACCGACGATGAACCGCCCGGTCGAGAAACCCGGTCGCCAGACCCGAGCACCGTCCAAACCCCGCCGAAGGCACGCCAGTATCAGCGCATAAAGCTGACCATGACGCTCGTCTCGATGGGCCTGAGCATCGTCGTACCGCTGGTGTTTCTGCTGGCCGGCGGATCAGAGGCGATCAGAAACCTTGCCGAGGGCTGGACCAGTTCATCAGCGCTGGTCGTCGTGCTGTACTTGTTGATAGCCGGGATAGGTCTTCAAGCAATCGAGTTTCCGTTCGAGGTGTACTCGGGGTTCATTGTTGAGAAGAAGTTCGGACTCAGCAAGCTATCGCTATTCGGCTGGCTGCGAGACTGGCTGAAAGGGACGCTCATTCAGTCCGTATTGATCGTCATCGTAATTTCGGGAATCTACTGGCTGCTACGGTCGCAGCCCGAACTGTGGTGGCTCTGGGCTGCCATTGGGGCCACGTTGCTGATCGTGGTTCTGGCAGCCCTTGCCCCGGTATTACTCATGCCGCTTTTCTACCGGTTCGAGCCGATTCCCGAGGGCGAGTTGAAAGACCGGCTGCTTGCGCTGGCCGACCGGATTGGCACTCATGTGCAGGGTGTCTACATCTGGCATCTGGGCGATAAATCATCGAAGGCGAACGCAGCCGTTACAGGCTGGGGGCGCACCCGGCGGATCATCATTTCCGACACCCTGATCGAATCGAATACGCCCGAGGAGATCGAAGTGGTCATGGCGCACGAACTCGGCCACCATGTGAAGAACGATCTGTGGAAGATGATGTTCGTGCAGGCTGTGCTGATATTCGTTAGCTTCTTCGTGATCGACCTGGCGCTGGTGGCATGGACCGGTTCTCTCGGCCTGCGCGGTATCGCTGATATCGCCGGGCTTCCGCTCGTGATGTTGGTGGGGGTTGGTGTTTCGCTTATAGCGTTACCGGTTGCCAACTGGCTGTCGCGCAAAGCGGAAACGGCAGCCGATTTGTATGCGCTCGACCTGACCGGTATGCGAGACGAGTTCATCTCGGCGATGAACAAGCTGGGCGACCAGAACCTGGCGCAAAAGCGACCAAACAGGGTGGTCGAATTCATCTTCCACTCCCACCCCTCGGTCCAGCACCGAATCGAACGGGCTAACGCGTGGTCGCAAAAATAATGGCGTTTGACACCAGGCAACGCGTCCCGAGCGGAGGAGCCTGTCTCATAAGAGTCGACCAGTGTGGTTAATTCCTTCTCCTTGGGGAGAAGGTCAGGTTGAGGGGATGTTTTCGACAACGATACAAGTGCTTTCGAACGGTATTTCCTGGTGAAGTTCCCCCTCACCCCAACCCTCTCCCAAAGGAGAGGGAGTTATGAGACAGCCTCGGAGTCGAGGGACCCGGGGTGTCGCGCGTAGATGGCGGAGTGATCTGGGGTTGAGGCGGATGATGCTGTGGAGAGCTTTGGCGACAATGGTGGTCTCGAGCTTGAGATCTGGCAGCGGGTTCGGTCAGTGAGTGTCGGGGGTGGCGAGTCGGGGGTGGTCGAGCACGGATTCACCGGCGGTGATGATGCGGGTGATGAGTTCGGTGCGTTCGGTCATGCCGAGGTCTTTGGTGGTGGGCCAATTGGCGATCTCTCGGTTGGCAAAATCGTTCCAACGTTCGATAACACTGAAAATTTCAAGCTGGAACGTGGCGAAAAGCACCGAGAGGTGTGTACGTTCGGGGAATGGGTGATCGCCCCGGAGATAGCCATTCATCAGGTCGATGACAGAGGTGCGCAGGTCGCGGGTATCTGCCCCGAACTGGTCGAGCGTGGTTCTCAGGTCATCAAGAGTGCCGTGATCGGCGAAAAGGAGACGCAGCAGGGCTTCGGCTTCGAATTGCGGCGGCGTCGTTGGGGTGGTGATCCACTCTGTAAGTGCCTGGCGGCCTTGTTCGGTGATCTCGTAGAGATTCCGGGTACGCTTGCCGATCTGCTCTTTGCGGGTGGTGGCATGGCCGAGCCCGACGAGTTTCTTCTGTTCGTTGTAGAGGAGTCGTTCAGATTTGGGCCAGGCGTAGCGGAGACTGCGAGTTGCCTGTCTGGTGAGGTCGTAGCCGGTCCATGGTCGCAGGGCGAGTAGAGAAAGGATGGCATACGAAGTCGTGGTCATGCGTGGTGTCATACCCTTGACTATACTGCATAATTCAGTAAAGTCTTACTGCAGTTTACAGTAAGACTCGGAACGGGTGCGTTCCCATTTTCGCTGGCCGTTTCTCTGGCTGCATCGACCCGCTAGTTAGGAGGAGATCATGGACGTTTCTGAGCACATTGCGATCGTGGCAAAGGAAGGGAAGCTCTTCTCTGAGGCTGCTGGACGGAATGGACTCGATGCCCACATACCGACATGTCCGGAGTGGGACATGCGTGGTCTGGTTCGTCACTTAATTGAAATCCACCTGTGGGCCGCGGCCCACGTAGCCCAGCCCCACTCCAAGCCCTGGATCGACGATCTTTCCGAACTCATCGCTTTCTGGCCGGATCTGGCTGTCTTCTGGCCAGACGACAACGATCTGGTCAACTGGTATCTGGACACCAACGCCAATCTGGTTCGGGTTCTCGAATCGGCGCCACTCGATGTTGAGAGCTTCACGTTCCTCCCCGCGCCATCGCCGCTGGCGATGTGGGCGCGGCGTCAGGCCCACGAGACGGCGATACATCGGTTCGATGCGGAGAACGCTATCGGAGTCGCCTCTGTGTTCGATCCGGAGTTCGCGGCCGACGGTATTGACGAGCTGGTGGCCTGCTTCGCCCCACGAGCTCAGAGTTTTCCCGTGGCGAAAAACCGGACGATGCAAGTCTTCGCCGAGGATACTGATGACCGCTGGTTTGTGGAGATCGGACCCGAGGGCATTTCCACCTCTCGTCAAGGTGGCCCCGCTGACCTCACCCTCACTGGAACGGCTAGCAACCTCTACCTGTCGTTGTGGAACCGGGGAGACGACTCCAACATCACTGTCACCGGAGACTCCGACCTCCTCAAGGCGTGGCATGGCAATCACCGGGTCAGCTGGACATAACAAGCAGGGGAGCAAACCGTGATCTATAAACCGGTTTATAGATTGCAGCTATATCTCACGTTTGAGCCGAACTGAAAACGAATCGCTAAAAGCACACTTAATTGAGTAATATGCCCACAATGACAACAGTCGCTTTACATCGCCCAATCTAAACGCATTCCGGTCGCTTCAACAGAGCGGATCAGGTTCTGGATGACGATGCTCCGGTCGGCAACATCGAACAAGCACAGGAACTCAACGTAAATGGCACCTTCTCAAACCATCTCACCTGCGGGCTCACTTGCGGGCAAGGTCGCTTTCGTCAGCGGTGCTTCGAAGGGTATTGGCGTTGCCATTTCGCAGGTTCTGGCGGAGGCAGGCGCCGATCTTGCGCTTACGGCCCGCAACGAGGAGGAGCTGGAGCAGACCGCCGATGTCGCCCGCAAAATTGGTTCACGGGTGTGGACGAAAACGGCGGAAATGGGCGATGCCGAACAGGTGAAGTTACTCGGTGAAGCTGCGCTCGCTGAGTTCGGTCGTATCGATATTCTGGTCAACAACGCTGGCCTGACGATTCCGCAGCCGTTCCTTGAAATCGATGTCGAGGCGTTTCACACGACTATCAATGTCAACCTGCTTGCGCCACTGCTGCTCACACAGGCGTTCGTGCCGGGCATGATCGAACGTGGGCACGGAAAGATCGTCAACATTTCGTCCCGAGGCGCGATACGCGCCTTTCGTGGGGGTGGTGTTTACAGTGCGTCGAAGGCCGGGCTTCAGTTGCTGACCCAGACGATGGCCCTGGAGTTTGGGCCGCACAACATCCAGGCAAACTGCCTGGCGCCAACGGTGACTAATACGCCAATGGGGGCAGCGGCATGGCCTCCGGGCAAAGTGACCGATGTGAAACTAAGTCGCATCCCGGCTGGCCATTTCGCCGAGCCGATGGATGTTGCGGGAGCAGTTTTGTTCCTCGCTTCATCGCAGTCAGATTTCATCAGCGGCGTAGAACTGCCGATCGACGGCGGCGAAGGCGGAAGCTAGGGGTACGGGATAAATCTATCTTGGCGATTGAGGTTTTGGGCGATCCGACCCACAAGATTGTCATCTGCTAGGATGCCATCATCCTAAATTACTCAAAGCCACGTAATAGCTATCAACATAACCACAGGACATGTCTCATTTAGAGTCGGACACGGTCGGCCAACTTAATGTAGTTAGAGGTTTCCCGATGCGATCGATCAAGTTGTGTGAAAACTGTGGCTCCAGCGCGTCTGAGGGAGCAATCGCTTGTTCACAGTGCGGGCAACAACTGCCATTACGGGACGCTGCGATCGAAAAAGTCGCTCCTTGGCAGTGGTTGATTGGTTTCAGCGGCAGGGTGAATCGTATCGGATTCCTTGTACGAGAAATCGCAGGATTGATTTTGATTTACGGAATTGGGCTTCCGCTTGCGCTCTCAGCACCGATCTTAGGCCTTGTCGTGATGGCTCTTGGAGTAGTTATTCACATCAGCGCAACTGTTCGACGATTCCATGACAGAGGGCAGTCGGGCTGGTCATTTTTCTTGTTGGTCATTCCCTTCCTAAACTTGATTTTCTGGGTCATGCTGTTTGTTTCAGCAGGTGATAGGAATTCTAACGAATACGGTCAGAGCCCCAACAGCGTAGAGGTGGGTATCTGACCGCCTGTTGCCAGCGCCTACAAAGCTCTCTCGTTTTCGATTTCTACTGGTTCTATGTTGTCGGCTGGGGTGAAGCCCAGCACTCGACCGTAGAAGTAGAGTTCGCCTTCCAGCGACCGGATGATGTTCTTGGACTGGCGGAAGCCGTGTTGCTCGCCTTCAAACATCATCAGCGTGAACGGGATTCCTTTTCGCGGAGTGCACCGGCCATGATCTCGGCCTGCGAGGGCGGGACGATCTTGTCTTCGAGACCCTGGAGAATAATCATCGGGCACGACAGCTGGTCGGTGAAGTTGATCGCCGAGCGGTCGTGATAAAGCTGCTTCGCCTCCGGGTACGGGCCGATCAGGCTGTCCAAATAACGCGATTCGTACTTGTGGGTGTCGCCAATAAACACCATCAGGTCGGCGATTCCATAATAGGTGGCCCCGACAGCAAACCTGTCGTGGAACGTGAGCGCGTTGATAGTCGTGTAGCCGCCTGCCGACCCGCCCTTGATCGCAAGGCGGTCGCTATCCGCCAGCCCCCTGTTCACCAGGTAATCGGCCGCGGCAATGCAGTCATCGGTATCGTAAACACCCCACTTGCCCTTCAGCGCGTCTCTGAACGCCCTGCCATGACCGGTTGACCCCCGATAATTCACGTCTACAACAGCGAACCCACGGCTGGTCCAGAACTGAATCGAAAGGTTCAGCGAAGAGCTTGTGGCACTTGTCGGCCCGCCATGGCTTATCACCAGCAGGGGCGGTTTTTCAGGGCTTTGCGATTCGAAATTGGGATTGGTTGGAGCGTAGTAAAAAGCGTGTGCTTCGCTGCTTTCGGTGGTCGGAAACGTAATTGCTTCGGGAGCCGACAGATAGGCGAGATCAAGGTCAACATTGGCGGACGATTTCAGTGTTGTGAAAGACCCATCAGCAAGATTCACGCGGACGATCTCGGCTGCCGACGCCGGTGAGGCACCTGTATAGACCACGTCGCCACCAAGCATACTCACATCTGACATTGAGGTGTGAGGTACGGGCGTTTCAGCGGTCACCGTGCCGTCAAGCCCGATTTTACGGAACCGGCCTTTGCCACCCTGCGAATCACGTAGAACTATCTCGCCGTCTTGCGTAAACGAGTACGTCCTGAAACCGAACGCCCAGGCTGGCCCCCCGTGATCGGTTTTCTCGGCAAAGACCGGTTCCACTTTGCCGTCCGACCACTTCGTAAGATTCCACCATCCCGACTCATCGGAGATGAACACCAGTGTGTCGTTCGACGGGCCAGAAGTAGCGGGAGCCCATTCCGGCTGGACAATGCTAACGTTATCGCCCCCGGTCACCAGTTGTTCGTTCGATACCGAACCCGTAGCCGAATCGAAATCGGCAACCCACAACTCGCATCCATCCCACGGCATGTTCGGGTGGTCCCAAGACAGCCAGCAGATTTTGTCGCCTGTATCACTCTGGCGCGGCGACGAATAAAAGTCGTGGCCGGTCGCCAGCACTCGCACATCGCCAGACCCATTAGTCGGAACCACCACGACTTCGTTATCCGCCTCGCGATCTTCGTGGTGCCGTTCCCGCACGCAAAAAATCCAGTTCCCATCGTTGCTTATCGTGAGGTCCGCATAACGGTCGCCACGCTCGATAGCAGGCTCGCCGGTTATCGCCTCGGGGTCGCCATCGCCCTTCGAGGCCCGATAAATCCTCTGATCGTCCCAGTTCGAGAAGTAGGCCACACCGTCACGGACTGCGTAGGCACCGCCGCCGTATTCGTGGACCGCGGTTCGCACGTTGAATTTTTCAGGGTTGATATCGGCAGTCGAACCGTCGGGCGACCGCCTGACGATCACGTACCTGCCAGCTTCCTCCGGTCGTCCTTCCAGCCAGTAAATGTCGTTCCCATCGACACGTACCTCGGCCAGCCGCAAACCACCCTTAGTGATTAGCTCGGCAGTGATAGGCGATTCCCATGAACCGTATGGCGCATTCGTTTTACTGGGCATGTTTTGTCCTGCGGTCGAGAGTACAGCCGGTGATACAGACCGGGTTATTGAGGATTCTATCGAGCAACAGCCTCGCAGATGAACACGCACGAAGCAACCCGCTCGAATAGTCAATAATCGCTAAGTAACTGTCCCAAAACTCCCTCTCCTTTGGGAGAGGGTTGGGGTGAGGGGAAAGCCGTTGAGTAGGTAATATCCGTTCAAAAGCGTCAATACCGCCATTGAATCGTTTCCCCTCAACACTTCGGCAAGCTCAGTGCATGCCTGTCCTTCTCCGCGGAGAAAAGTAATTTCACTTCGCCTATTAATGTGTTTTGGGATAGTTGTTAAAACACCCCACCTCCCGAAATAGAAAGATGGGGTGCTTTTTCGGAGTTCGGTGCCTGCGAAATATCAGCGTTATTAGATGCCGACGAACGTTCCCATGCGCTCGTCGTTTACGATCACGTTGTATTCGACGCCAGCTTCGTAGGCGGAACCGATATTGATCGACTGAGTGGAGTACTCAATCGCCATTGTGCAGATCATCGGGGCGGTCGGTGCCTTTGTTGATATCTCGATGAAAACATCATTGCCTTTCAGGAACCAGTCGGCCTCGCCGAACTCTTCGCAGCCGTTGGCGAGAACAACTACCACACTGACAACAAACCGCGCCGGAATGGACTTTGTCGAAGCAATCGATACTTTTTCGATCTGCGAAGAAAAGTAGGTGTACTCGTCTTCGATCGAACCACCATCCGAATCGCTGTCTGAATCACCGATGCTGCCACTTGTATCTTCAAAATCACGACCTGCGAACTTATCGGCAACCGAAGCAAGTAGTGTCAGAATCCCCGCATCGTTGCCAAGATATAGCAGTATCGAGTTTCCGAGCAGATAAAAATTCGGAGGCGCCACCCACAACACGTTCATGGCCGATCCATCAGGATTCACGATCGAGGTGCCACTGGCCGAAACACCTTCGGAGGCCTCTTCCGCAGAAGTGCCGGGAGCAAATTCGTAAACCTGCACACTCTGGCCGTTTATCGTCAGTTTGCTGGGAGTTAGTCCGAACAACTTCGTAAATTCGCTCTTGCCACCGAACTCGACTTCAGCGCCTGTAGATTCAAGAAACAGTTCAAGGGCCTGAATATCAGCGATTATGTTGTTACCGCCCGGCAAGAGGACAACTTCATCTGTTTCACCGTTCGAGTCGGTCGGCTCCATTGATTCGGGTGATGAGCAGCGCACGTTCGGGGCTATCGCCTGAAACTCGGCGGATTTATTCCCCGCCAAAACTGTGTAAACGGCGCACGAATCAAGTTCTTTGCCAACAGTTCCCAGATAAGTCCTGTCAGATTCCGTGCGGTATAGCTCCGTGCATAGAACGTTGGCTTCCGGTGCAGTAACGAGCGCCTGTATTTCGAACGTAGAGGTGCCGACCTGCGAGACCGTTCGAACGTGCGATTCTCTGCATCCGTTAACCAGACCCCACGTTATGGCGGCGTAGTAGGTCGCTGTGTTTTCGCCGTCATCGTTCTTGACAATCTCAAGGCTTTCGACCGGCGCCAGTTCGGTTATGAAACCGTCGGGAATTTTTACATCTGACAATGCCGATGAACCGGGAGTGAATTTTTCGGCGGGGTGATCGTTTACCAACACGGTGTATTCGACACCGCGTTCGAACTCGCCACCAAGCCCGACGTTGTTGTCGTAGTACCCGTAGATCGCCGTGCAAGCGATCTGCTGACCGGGTGCGGGCGCGGTGTTGTACACCGATATTTTTACCGTGGTTCCATCACGGGTGACTTCGCTTCTGTTGAATCGGGCGCATCCGCTCGGGAGCCCTGATGTGATTTGAACCGCGTACTGCTCCGGCGAAGAAAACAGCGCTACGACCTTCACGCTTTCGATTGGAGCGAGTACCTCAACGACTTCGTAATCGGGGTCACGCGGTTTCGTGACGGTATCGGTATCGTTGGGGACGCCCACTACGACATCGTCCGGCTGTGCGCCGACGCCACCGCTCGGAGGCAGAGTGGTCTCATCGGTGCCGCATGCCACGACGAACGCAGCGACTGCTGCTATTGCTACCAGTACGAGCCACCGCTTCGGCATTTTTTGACCGCTAAACATTTCGCTACTTCCAGTTGCGGGCGTCAGTAACCCCGTAAAGAAGAGATGCCCGACGCCTGCTGCTAAAACTTTATTGGTAATCCAGCCCGACTGAGTACCCGTATAAAGCACCCGTCATAGCTAAGACGCAGCGACAGCGTGGTTTGTTCCATTGCAATTCCCTGGCGGGGTAACGCTTACTCAATTATCACGCGATGGCAATCTGATAAGTTACTTGCATCACGTTAAATTGTGAACTTGGCCGGGTTGTTGACAACAGTGGAACAATCCAGCGAGAATGGATTAACCACTCCTGTCCATTTCGATGGCAGGACCTGAGGCCACATCCGTAAAACGGTGTGGCCTTATTTTTTATGCGCGTCAACGTCTACATCGACGGATTCAATTTTTACCACGGTTCCATCGAAGGAACTCGCTACCGATGGCTCGACCCTCGCAGATTGGGCCAGTTGCTGGTGCCAGGTGAAACAGTTGAAGAAGTACATTTCTTCACCGCCCGCGTGAAATCAAATAGCGGGTCACCAGGTGCTCCTCAGCGTCAAGACACGTATATACGTGCAATACAGACGCTGGAAAGGACGTTCGTACACGAAGGTACATTCCTCAGACTGCCCAATGGTCGAACCACCGAAAAAGGATCGGATGTCAATCTTGCGACCCAATTATTGCTGGATTGTTTCGATAAGAAAATCGACAAAGCACTTGTGATTTCAGCGGACTCTGATTTTGCGACTCCGATTCGGGTGGCGGTAGAACGATTTTGCGTTGATGTCATCTCTGCGTTCTCTCTGGGTCGAAATTCCACCAAGTTGCGCCAGGTATCAACCGCAGTCGTTCAAGTACGTGAGCAAAATCTCCGTGGCGCCATGCTCGACCGGACTCTGATAACGCCGGAGGGAAAAACGATTTCATGTCCGCCCAGTTGGGTCGGTGGCCCTCGAAAACCTCCAAGTTACAAAGAATTTCTGCGTCGACGCACGATTACCCGTAATAAAAACCGCGTCTAGCGAATCGAGTGCAGGTAAATTCACCATCTCCAGTTCGGAATCCTCCGACAAAATTGACTCGCACCCTCTGGAGGCCTTACGCTTGAGGGTAGATCGAATTTCATATTTGCGTTGATCGGGATTAGTAGGTTTCGGTACGGATCGTTTAGAGAGTCGGGGCAAGGTGGAAGCCCGGCATCACGATCGAAACTGAATGGACCCGTGAGCTTCGGAGCGAAAGCTAAGTAACTGTCTCAAAACGTTTTGACAGGTGAAGGTGTCAGATTGAACTTTCCCCTCACCGCAGCGTTGATCTTTGGCTCCCAGCGGAGAGGGGGCTTTGAGATAGTTTCTAAGGCAAGTAGTATCCGACGGAACGGGCACCGTTATCAGAGCCCTCGGGCTTCCCGGTCTAAGACAGGCCTCGACCGGGCGTCCCACAGAGATGCTGCTACCAGTTCGCACATAAAGCGAATCAGGTGCGGTAATTAGGGTGGCACCGCGGGATATACACCTCGCCCCTTGTATTGAGTATCGATACTGGGAGCGAGGTTTTTTTGTGCCCGAATCTATGGCGATGCCCGAATCTGTGGCGATACCCGAATCTCTGGCGACAATTGAAAACACCGAGCGACACACGAAACTACACAGCGACTACCGCTAAACGACGATAATCAGCAACATTGAAAGCCGAACGACAACATGGCAGCGCAGCTGGACAAAAACACTAAACAACGAATTCTCACCGGCATCCGGCCCACCGGCGCACTGCATTTGGGCCACTACGTCGGCGCACTCCACAACTGGATCGAGTTGCAGGATCAGTACGAGTGCTACTTCCTGATCGCCGACTACCAGGCGCTTGGCGACCACTTCCACAATATCGACCTGATACGCGATTCGGTGCTGCAGGTAACGCTCGACTGGTTGTCGGTCGGGCTCGACCCCGATAAATCATCGTTCGTCATACAGAGCTATGTCCCCGAATTCGCCGAACTCACGATGCTTCTCAGCTTCATCACCCCTCTCGGCATGCTCGAACGCAACCCGACTCTTAAAGGCGAACTGGAAGCTCTCCCTAAAGAAAGCCGCACGGTCGGGTTCTACAGCTACCCGATGAGCCAGGTGGCCGATATCCTGCTGCCTCGTGCGCACCTTGTTCCAGTCGGCGACGACCAGGCCCCGCACGTCGAGATGACCCGCGAGATAGCCCGAAAATTCAACCGCATGTTCGGCAAAGTGTTCCCCGAATCGAAAACGCTGATAGGCGATGTGCCGCGGCTTGCTGGGACGGACGGACAGGGCAAGATGAGCAAGTCGAAGGGCAACGTGATAATGCTTTCGGACGATGCGAAAACGGTCACGAAAAAAGTTCGGAGCATGTTCACCGACCCCAACCGGATTCGGGCCGACATCCCCGGCAGGGTCGAAGGCAATCCGGTGTTCCAGTATCACGACGCCTTTAACCCGGATACCGCGCAAGTCGACGATTTCAAAGCCCGTTATCTGGAAGGCAAAATCGGTGATGTCGAGGTCAAGGTCGCACTTGCAGAGGCGATAAATAACTTTCTTGACCCAATTCGCGAGAAACGTGCCCATTACGAGCAGAACATGGACCTTGTCGAGGATGCCCTGATGACCGGAGTGGCACGGACTCGCGTGATCGCGGCTGAAACAATGGAGATGGTGCGGGACGCAATGAAAATCTCCAGCTACACGAAAAATTGGAAGTAGCGTCTTTTACAGGCGTTCGATAGCCCGAACCAAATCACCTCAGACTACTTCGATGATTACTCAACCCCACGTAACGCATAAAACCTGTTGCACGAACAGCACCGCTGGTGCCAATTCCTGGCGAAGCCGCAGCTACCTCCGTTAGCTCGTCGTTGAAAAAACCAGGAACACTCGTCATGCCCAGAATTCACTACATACCCGATCTCAGCACATTCAAAACGCTCACTGCGAATCACAACCTGATCCCCGTTTATCGTGAAATAAGCGCCGACCTTGAAACTCCGGTTTCCGCCTTTCTAAAAACCGCTAAAGGACCGTACTCGTTCCTGTTCGAATCGGTAGAAGGTGGCGAAAATTTAGCGCGGTACAGCATTCTCGGAACCGAACCCTCGGAAGTCCTGACCACTGGGGTCGGAACCGAACACGGCGAAATCGACCCGCTCGACCTGCTGCGCAACCGGATGAAAACCGTGAAATACGCGCACGTCGATGGACTCCCAAAGTTTCACGGGGGAGCGGTCGGGTTTCTCTCTTACGACACGATCCGCTATTTCGAACCCACGGTTCCGCCGATCAGTGATGAAAAATCCGGACTCGGCGTACCGGAAGCTGTGTTCATGCTTACCGATTCGCTATTGATCTTCGACCATGTCCGTCACACGATGTTCGTCGTGGCGCATGCCGCAGTGAACGGTGACGTAGAGGCGGCATACGACCGGGCCACAGCGAAGATCGAAGAGGTCATATCCAGACTCGACCAACCGGTTCCGTCTGAAAACTCACGCCGCAACTTCCTGCCAACTTCGGCCTTCATGTCGCGTGATCCTAATCTCGACTACAGCTCACTCGGCCAGTCGACACAACTCCCGCAAGAGTCCGGCGAA
>CAYLWG010000005.1:2730-35413 GCA_964387235.1 uncultured Dehalococcoidales bacterium | reverse complement strand
TCATGGTGCATCTCGGTGGTCTGCTGATGACGTTTCCACCGGATGGCTGGAAGCCGACGGGATGGGATCCTTCTCCAGAAGCCACCGGCCAGCGTGGGAGTGAAGTTACTACTCGCACCATGCTGTCCCGCCTTCAGTTTTACCAGCTGTGGTTGGCATTCGTATTTCTTGCGCTGGCAGGGCTGATGCTTATCGGCATCAACAAGCTCTACGGTCAGGACGCACTGATGGCCAACGGCGCATTCACCGATCTGGCCGCAGCAGGGGCTGCCGCTTCGACCGCGTACGCTGTTTCGTTCGCCCTCGCAAACGGTCTCGGACGCATCGGGTGGGGCTTCATTGCCGATCACATCGGCTGGCGTCGGTCGCTGATGATAATGGCGATTACGCAGAGCTTCCTGATGGTTGGCTTCTTCTACCTCGGCGGATCTATGGTTGCGCTATATGTCTTTCTCGCCCTGACGGGGTTCAATTTCGGCGGGAACTTCGCCCTGTTCCCGCTTGCCACGGCCGACCGCTTCGGTGTGAAAAACCTCGGGATCAACTACGGGGTAATGTTTTCGGCTTTCGGTGTCGGAGGTATAGCGGGGCCGATAATGGCCGGAATGTTCAAGGACTCAGGCGTCGGCAGGGGTCTGGACGCCTGGTTTGCACCGTTCGTGATCGCCGGAGTCCTGTGTCTTGTCGCCTTTTTCCTCATCGCAGCCTGCAGGAAACCTCGTGAAGCGACGCGAACGGAACTGGCCCCTGTTTAGCCACTATCAAAAAAAAAACCTTAGCAGCGTGGACAGTCCCTTCTCCTCGGGGAGAAGGCGAGGTTGAGGGGAACGCTTTCGACCGCGGTGTAGTGGCTTTCGAGCGGGAATTATCTATTCAGCGAGATTCCCCTCACCCCAACCCTCTCCCGCGGGAGAGGGAGGTTTAAGATAGCCGTTTAATCGGATGGACTGCGATGGCACCCGGAGCTTCGGCTACCCCAGCTTCCGCAGCTTGGTGTACCTGCCGCCTATCAGCCATTCGGTGACGTAGATGTTGCCATCGGGGTCGGAAGTTATTCCGTGCGGGCTGTTAAACAGACCCTCGACCAGCCGGGAAGTCCGACGCGGGACATCGTTTTCATCAGGCTCGTTCGGCCAGGCTGGCTCTTCGGAAACGGGCGTGTTGTCACCCAGATAACCTGCGAATTCGTCGTTTGGCCCCACTATGGTGACGCGGGCGTTTAGTTCACCAACCAGAAGGTTCTCGCCATAGTCGGCGAACACTGTCGGGCGATCAAAATAATCGGCACCAAACGTCCTTATGTAGCCGCCCTCCATATCGAACACCTGCACACGACCGTTCGCCCGGTCGGCCACCAGTAATTCAGAGGTTCCCGGCCGGGTATCGATCCACAGCGAATGCGGGCAATCGAACCTTCCGGCACCCGTTGTGCCGTCAATCGAGGATAGATATTCGCCCGCTGCGTTATAGCGGTGAACGAGGCTCTGACCGTAGCCATCGGCAACCCAGATATCTCCGTTGCCACCACATCGGTCATCAAAAGCTATCGCGCTCGTCGGTGAAAACAGGTCACTCTCATAAACCGCAATGTCTGGTGTGGGCAATTCCGACTCGACCTCGCCCGACATCGAGACCCTTATAACCTTGCCGACCGGTGGGTCTGGCATGTATTCGTACCCTTGAAACGGGTCGCGTTTTCTGCCATTATCAGCGAGCCAGATCGACTGTGTACTGCCGTGGGTCGCCAGTGTGAGTCCATGCGCCTCAATGACCGGGACCTCGAACGACCGGACGAGCTTGCCATCGGTAGCCAGAATTACCACAAGCGACTCGGTCGGATGAAAGGTGACGATCTGGCCCGCGGTCGAAAAGGCGGCTCCATGATGTGCCCAGCCGCGCGTAACTGAATCGCCAGACGGTAGTTCAGCCCAGTCTGAAATCCACTCGAATCGAAAATCACCAGCCGAAATCTGCATGAGTTGTCCGTACTGCCTTTCGGCTACTTAAATTGCGTCCTGTCCATTTCCTGAGATGTAATCAGCAGGAAGTCCTTCAGGTTGGTTTCACTTCCTCGAAGTGGCTTCTGGCAAGTTCTTCCTGAATTTCAAAAATCGAACCTTTGTCAGCCGGTTTTGGCTCGGCGATTCGAACTGGCGCACCGTTCATGCGGGGGATGTTCGGGCCAATGCCCCGGAGCATGTTCGACTGCCACTTGTCCCAGTCGCCGTATCCGGTAAGCGGGAACGCATCAGCCGCGGCATAGCCCATTAGCAGCAACCGCCGGGGCTTCGCTGACATGTTTGGTGCAGACCCATGCAGCGCCCTCACGTGATGTAACGAAACATCGCCTTCGTCCATCAGAATTTTGCCTGCATTTTCAATATCTACGTCACTCATCTGAACCGCGCCGACAAACACACCGTTCTCATGGTGATCGTAGGCAGGGCCTTTGTGCGATCCGGTAGCGACTCTGAGACATCCGTTTTCTTCGGTCATTGCGTCGATGGCGACCCCGACTTCGAGAATGTCGTCATTGGTGGCGGGGTAGAAACCCCAGTCGGTGTGCCACTCGACCTGCGCCCCGCCGCCGGGGGCCTTGAGATTGAGCTTTGTGTGGTGATGGCGGATGTCCTGGCCGATCAGCTGTTCGATGACGTCGAGCAGCTTCGGGTTTCGCATCGCCCGGTCGTAGGCGTTGTGGTGCAGGTGCGGGTTTTTTATTCGTCGAAGCTTGGGTGTAGCTTGCGAATGACCGGCTTTGAGGTCGATGTCGAAGATATCGGTGTGTTCGGAGACTTGCCGCGATTTATCGACAAACTCATCGGTTACTTCCTGGAGTTCACGAATCTCGGCAGGTGTGTAAATTCCGCGAGCGACGAGATAGCCATCGTTGTTGTACTGGTCGATCTGCGCCTGGCTAAGAACTTTCGCCATGTTTTTCCTCAAATAAAGCTATGCAAGTAAGATATGCCGAAAGTTTAGGCGCGAGGGGACGTGCGGGCAAGGTGCGGGTGTTGTGGGATAGTGGTGTACGGTTGTCGGCACGAACACGATCGACTCCGCTGACAGAGTCGATATGTGCTCGGTTCAAATCGCATTCGAGAGAGATTCTGAATCAAGTTCAGAACGACAATTCGTGCCCACATCTCGTCAGCAGTGCCGACTTATTTTCGGAATTTATTTCAAAAATGGAGCTATTCGGTAATTGTGCAAGCACGCTGACCGACAGGAAACACATCTCGAAAGACCGGTACTCAACCCGGCCCGACATGCCTCACCTGCGGTCGTGAATTCAACGAATTCAGGCCTGATCTTGTCCGCGGAGAGAAAACCTGAGACCTCCTGACCACAGTGGAAAACTGAGCGAGTGGCAAACCGAAAGCGGGTGATTGGAACAGCTCTCCCTGAAACAACCGCCATCGACACCCTTAGTCGTCCTGGCCGCGCCTGGCCCAATCCGCGTTTTCGAACATGTTCAGGCCGGGATCGGCGATGATCCCCGAAGACGTGTAGCTCGGGGGGTTGGCCTTTATGAAATCTTCATCAAGCTCAATGCCCCAGCCCGGCTTATCGGGCACCGGGAAGTAGCCATCGACAACCTCCGGATAGCCCGTACCGGCCTTCTTCACGTGCGGGTCAGCGAAGTCGTTGAAATGCTCGAGAATCTTGGCGTTTCGGAGCGTCAGGCACAGGTGCAACGCCGCCATTGTCGACACGATACCGCCTACGTTGTGGGGAGCGATCATGATCGAATAAATCTCGGCTGTCGAAGCGATCTTTTTGACCTCTAAAATGCCGCCCGACTGCGTGATATCCGGCTGCAAAACATCTACGTTCCCGCTGCCCCATATCTCGCGGAATTCAGGCGCGCCATATAGCCGCTCGCCGGTCGCTATCGGCAGCGAAGTGTGCTGTCTCACCGACTGCAAAGCGGGAGTATCGCCGGGGCGTACCGGCTCCTCGATCCAGCCGATGTTGTACTGCTCAATGTGCCGTGCGATCTCGCGGGCCTGCACCGGTGCGAACCTGCCGTGCATCTCGATCATTATCTGGGCGCGAGTACCCGCCACGGAAGCAACCGCCTCGATCAGGTCGAGCGACTTATAAAACTCGGCACGCTCCAGTTCCATATCGCCGTTGCCGAAGGGATCGAACTTCATCCCGCGATAGCCGCGCTCGACAACTTTTCTAGCTGCTGCTGCGAACTGCTCGGGCGAACGCTCAACCGTGTACCAGCCGTTTGCGTAAGCCGGAATCTTTTCCTGAACCTGCCCCCCGAGTAGCTTGAAAACCGGCTGTCCACAGGCTTTTCCTATGATGTCCCAGAAGGCGAGTTCTACCAGTGCGAGGCCGGTGTAAACCACTTCGCCCGGCTTGCCGAAATCGAGCAGTGTCATCCGGCGGTACAGCGCTTCGATATCAAAAGGGTCGTGGCCAATAAAGTGGCGTTCGACATCTTTGAGGTATTCGATAACCGTGTGCGTTTTACCGATCACACGCGCCTCGCCGATTCCGATGATCCCCTCGTCGGTTTCGATAATGCAGTAGGTAAGGTTTCGCCAGGGCGTGCCCAGCACCAGTGTCCGGAATCCGGTCGTCTTCATGCTTGTCTCGTAGTGGTTGTTTTGGCCTGTTCTCGGGAGCGGCCATTTGTGCGTAAAACGTGCGTTAAATTCAACCGAATCATTTTACGGGCAATTCCGCCGTGTACGCACGATCTCTACGGTCAGGCGGTTAAATTTAGTGTGGCGACCGTACCGTGGCGGTCTAACGATACGGAGGAGTGAACCGAGTATCGCCTGAGCGGCCACTGCCGTCGTAGATGAACCCGGCGTGATCCCACGGGCGATCGCGTTCCATATATGCGTTTTCGCCGGGCATCCAGACATCCTCCCACTGCGAGCGCATCGATTCGCCATCCCTTGCAATTCCGCGATCAAGTCGCAGTTCACTCGGGCAATCGACCCACACCGATACGTGCCAGTGTTCGCTTAGGTCTGGACTCAGCTCGGTAACGCCCTCGACGATCACGATTTCAGCAGGTTCTATCTCGGCCCACTCCCCGAACGTACCGGTCGGCCAGTCGTATCTCTGGTACTTTGCCGCTCGCCCGGCTGAAAGAGGGACGATGACCTGCTCGGCGAAACTGGCAGGACTCAGGTGCGATTCGTCGGTCCAGACACCGAAGTCGTCGATATGCAAAACCACTGCGTTGTCGAAGACGTTCGACAGGCCATTTGCGAGAGTCGACTTGCCCGACCCACCTGCTCCGTCGATTCCGATCAGCAGTGTCGAGTTTGCACGCGCCGCCGCGGACGTAATGGCATCAGCGATTTCACGGAACGATGAATATTTTTGCGTTCCGTCGTTTGTAGTTGCGCTTGATTGATTCACGTATGCCACACGTATGCCAGATGAATGCCGGAGGCTTTAATCGACTACTTCGAGGCTGGTAATTCGGGGCGCATGGACTTCGAGCGCGACCTTCATGAACTGGAACACGGCATCGGTCATCGGTACGCACTCCGGGCATTCCTCGTTCGTGCCTGCGATGTATTTGACCTTCATCGAGGATTCGTCGAGTTCGAGCAATTCAAGCGAGCCGCCTTCCGACGCGACCATCGTGCCGATGTTTTCCATAACGGAGTTGATTGCCTGATCGTCGGTTTCAATTGCCACGGATGAGTCTTCCGGTAAGCCATTTTCTTGAGGTCTAACCATCTTACATGTGGGCCGCATGGGGGCCGCAGGCAGATTTATTTCAGTGTGCAGCGACTGTGTGGTCATCATCCCGATACCGGATGCTCGATGCCCGAGGCCGAAGCCGTATTTCTGATAAGTTTCTGCGCGAGTATTCGCATCCCGCCGCTCGAGTATTGGCACAAGGCCCCAGATCATCAAGGCAGAAGAAAGACACACATGCCGCTTAATCCACAAACAATCAAACTCATGGCCCGTCAGGCCGCACTGAATTTTCCGGCCTTAACGGAAATAACGCCGGATGAGGCGCGGGCCAATTCAGCGGCCGGGCGAATCGCCATCCCGACGGAGAAGGAACCTGTTGGCGAAATAAGCGAACGCTTGATTCCTGGCCCTGGCCCGGCTGGTGAAATTCCAATCCGTATCTATCGACCCGATTCGGAAGGCCCACACCCGCTAATCATGCTGTTTCACGGTGGTGGCTGGGTAGTTGGCGACCTCGAAGCTGAGGACGCCACGTCGCGTGGACTGGTCAATCGAGTGAACGCAGTACTGGTATCGGTCGACTACCGGCTGGCCCCGGAAACTCGATTCCCCGGTGCGCCGGAAGATTGCTACACCGCGATGGTCTGGGCAGTTGAACATGCGGGGGAACTTGGTGTCGATGCCGCAAAACTGGCTGTTGCAGGAACATCGGCTGGGGGTAATCTGGCGGCTGCAGTTGCGCTTATGACCCGTGATCGCGGCGGCCCAAACATTAAGCACCAGGTGCTGTTTTGCCCGGTAATTGACTACAAGTTCGACCGACCTTCGTATATCAAAAACGCCAATGACTACGGTCTGACCCGTGACTCCATGATCTGGTTCTGGGAGCAGTATCTGGGGCCTGACGGTGATGGGCACAACCCATATGCCTCGCCAATACGTGCCAAAAATCTTGCGGGCGTGGCCGACGCCACGATTATTTCAGCCCAGTACGACCCGCTGGTCGACGAAGCCGCCGATTACGCAACCGCCTTAAAGGCAGCAGGGGTGGACACGAGCTACACCGAGTACCCGGGCGTCATTCATGGCTTTAATGGTTCGTTTGGGCTGATCGATTCGGCGCGGGACGCATGTACCGAAGCATCAAACCGAATTCTGGCATCGTTCGCAAAGCGATAACGGATTACAAGCAAACAGTGGTCGACCAGGCTGGGCGACCACCGTTTATTTCAAGTACCCGCGCTACGCCTGTAGCTGTGCGACCAACTCATCGGTGGTCTGCACGGAACTGGCGATCATACGGAAGTTCAGCAGTGCGGCCTCATAGGCGTCGCCCTTCGGAAGTACCGCACCGGCAGTTGCGTCTTTGGCGATAGCGATCTCGAACCCGTCTTCGATCAGGTCCCGCATGTGGGCCTCGACGCACAGGTTTGCGGACATACCAGCGAGGATGATCTTGCTGATACCGCGTTTTCTGAGCTGCAACGAAAGGTCGTTTGTCTTGGGGCTAAAGACCTTGTGCGGGCTGGAAATCACGACGTTGTCATGCTCGATGAGAGGCTTTAGAGTCGCCTCCCAATCGGCACCTGACCCTTCAAAACCTTCGACCGTGAGCGCACCCTTGCGATCGAACATGTTGATGGCGTGCATCATTGTTTCGAGAGCGCCTGAAAACTTCCAGCCATGATCGGTCGGGTAGTAGTAGTGCGGTGAGACGAAGACCGGGGTGCCCGATGCGTGAGCCGCTTCAAGCAGCTTCTTGAGGTTGCCGACAGTTCCGTTTTTCTCGACACTCGGCCCTACGATGCCCCATGTCACGCCATCTTTTGAAAGAAAATCGACCTGCGGGTCGGTTATTACGACCGCCGTAATGCCCGGTACGATGTCGAATCCGGGATTTGGCAGTACATCATCATAATGTTGGGGTTCTGAAGTCATTGCTAATAATCCTTGTATTGGTATTCCCGGCCCATGCGATCTTCACATCTACCACTCTGCCTCTAGGATGCAACGACCAATAAAAGGGCGCGAGAACCCTCGCGATTTCGTTGCGAAATTCGAGAATCGTCACCCGACGACGACCGTTTTCGTTGCCAGAGTAATGTAGATATCGTGAAACCGCTGCCGAAGCTCAGTCGGCGTAAACCGAGAACTTCAGTTCCTGCTGTGTCTTCACGTCGAGCAGCACGCTCTTGCCCTCATCAAAGTTAATCTGGCGTGCCCTCGTTAGAGCCGGCCCGATTTCGCTCGGATCCGTAATCCTTATGCCCACGCCCCCAAGTGCCTCGGCAACACCGGCATAATCGCCAGTCATGTTCCCTGCACCGTACTCGCCCATTGCAGTTGGCAACGCCCGGTTGTAACCGCCCATCGTGCCGTTGTTCATCACGATAGTCGTAATTGGCACACCGTTACGGTTGGAAGTCTCAAGGTCGAGCCCCGACATGCCGAAGGCCGCATCGCCCATAAAATTCAGGCAGAACTTTTCGGGATGGGCGATCTTTGCGCCGATCATCAGGGGGATGCCGTAACCCAGGTGCGTGCTTTTGCCCCAACCGACGTAGCTGTGGGGGACAGTGGCCGTGTAGAACGGCATCACCTGATCGCGGGGATGGCCTGCATCGTGAGTGAAAATCGTCGTTTCGTGATCGACCGCCTTGTTGATTTCGTTGACCAACCTGTACGGATTAATCGGGCTCATATCGGAATTAAGTAGCGGTGCCCACTCTTCAAGCCACTCCTTTTTGACCTGTGCGATGGCCTCACGGGTCGAGGTGTCGGATCTGCGACCATCTTCGCCGATCTGGCTTTTGACCTCGTCGATCATCATGCACAGCGTCTTACGGGCATCGCCAATCAGCCCGATATCGGTCGCATATTCTTTATCGATGTCCTCGGCATTCAACGTCGAATGAATCAGAGTCTTTCCGCCGGGGATGTCGATTCCGTAGTTAGTTTTCGAAAGACTGGAACCGATGGCGAACAGCACATCGCTATTCTTCAGCCATTCCCAAACGGCCTTGGGAGCTGTCTTGTTCGTCGAACCCAATGAAAGCGGGCGTCGTTCGTCGAAAGCAGATTTACCGGGCATCGTCGTGATAACCGGAATCTGCGTCAGTTCCGCCAATTCTGTCAGCTTGTCGGTCCCGCCTGAATACAGAACACCCTGTCCGGCCCATATCACCGGTTGCCGGGCTGCAAGAAGTCGTTTTACCGCATCGCGAAGATCTATTTTCGACGGTGCCGCAACATACGTTTGCGGTGAACCGAACTCATCGAGATTCTTTACTTCCTGGCTCATAGCGTCGCGTGGCATCTCGAGCATCACCGGGCCGGGCCGGCCGTTTTTCAGTGAAGAAATAGCCCGTCGCATAAGCCCGGGGATTCGGTCGCCGCTGGTTATAGTGCCGGCCCACTTCATGATTCCCCGATAGTTTTCCGGTGCCGAAAAATTCGGGGCAACGTCGGAAATGTCGTTACCGGGGCCGTCTGGGAAAAAAATGATCGGAACGCCATCGGCCCATGCCTGTGCAAACCCACCGAACGCGTTTTCTACACCGGGCCCGCCCTGGCAGGCAAACACGCCGTACTTTCCCTTTTCGGCCATCAGGCGCGAATAGCCATCGGCCGCCATGATGCCGCCCCGCTCCTGCCGGAACACTATCGGGCGAATTCCTTCTTTCGCGACAGCTTCGATAAGCGGGTTGTTGGGAAAGCAGGCCAGCCATTCAAAGCCTTCCTGTTTCAATATCTTTGCAATCGCCTCGTAACCGTTCATGCGTATGTTCTCCAGGGTATAAATTCCGATATGCCGGTCGATGCTCTGCTCCGTGAAACGGGGCATGAAGAGAGCGTCAGGGAAGCGCCGCAAGTGTAATACCGCGCCGGTTTAGGCGCAATTTGGTTTACATGCTCGGTACTCGTTTCGGCAAACAACTCGAATCGCGCTTTAAATCTTCTAGGAAGCCACAGCCCGGTCACAGGTAAAGTCGCGACATCTGCCTCATAACCAACGGTAGTTGTGTACCGATACTTTCAAACGAACATCGGTTGCCCACACCGCCAGAGCCCGCCTGAACCGCCGGGGAGATCGATGAAAATGCCTGACATAAACACACCACTTCCAGAGGAAATTAAAGGAAACGTCGGTACCGCAAGCATAAAAGTTGTCGGTGTCGGTGGTGGCGGCCAGAACGCCGTCAACCGCATGTATCGCGAACGAGTCCCGGAGGTCGAATACATTTCGGTAAACACCGATGCGCAGGCCCTGGATGCCTCGGCAGTTCCGATTCGACTCCGCGTGGGTGACAAGACAGCCCGTGGTCTGGGCGTCGGCGGCGACCCTTCCAAGGGCCGACAGTGCCATGAAGAAGACCGGGACGAAATCAGGGAAGTCCTCAAAGGTGCCGATCTGGTATTCGTAGCGGCCGGAATGGGTGGCGGAACGGGCACCGGTGGGGCGCCGGTCGTGGCTGAAATCGCCCAAGATCTCGGCGCGCTCACCGTTGGTGTTGTGACCAAGCCGTTTGCCTTCGAAGGCGCGGTTCGCCGAAAGAAGGCGCTCGAGGGCATAGAGATGCTGCGGGAAAGGGTCGATACCCTGATCGTTATTCCGAACGACCGACTGATGGCAATCGCCGATGAACAGCTAACGATGGATCGGGCTTTCAAATTGGCCGATGATGTGCTGAGCCAGGGTATTCGGTCGATCGCCGAACTAATTCTCGTTCCCGGCGAGATCAACCTCGACTTTGCAGATGTCCGCGCAGTTATGGACAACGCTGGCCCGGCATGGATGGCAATTGGCAAGGGCACAGGACCGAACCGGGCTGTCGAGGCTGCCGAACAGGCGATCAATTCACCTCTTCTCGAAGTCGAAATTGCCGGTGCCCGAGGAGTGATTTTCAACATCACGGGCGGGACCGACCTGACGCTCGATGAGGTACAGCGCGCTTCCGAGATCATCGCTGCTACAGTTCACCCCGATGCCAACATAATCTTCGGTACTGTTACCGATCCCAAGATGGAAAACGAAGTAAAACTCACGATCATCGCTACAGGGTTCCCGGTTGCAGGTGAAATCGAGGAAGAGGCTGCGTCGATCGCCAAAAAGGCGCTTGAAGACCCGGCTTCGATGGCGATTCCGCCGTTCCTCCGGCACCACCCCGCGGCACGAAGGCGCTACCGCAACGGCGGGATGTATCGTGACATTGCGCAGGAGCAGCCAGAAGAAGCAGCAGTTTCAGCCGACTAGGTGCCATTGGCACGTTCCCTGCGGTGCCGCTGGCACGTTTTCTGCGACAGGTTAGGCGTGGGCTGAATCGAACGGTGTAGCCGCTGGATAACGGATAGCTAGAACTGAATAGAAACAAAAGTAGGGGCAGACGAAAATCTGCCCCTACTGGTTTAACACCGTTCTTGTTTTACCGAGAAGTAAGTTGCTGTGAGAAGTGAGCGACCGGCTTACGGTCGCCCACTCGCTTCGCTCTGTTTACCTGGCCCTCAATTTATCGGACGTGGCGACTGTATCTGTTCCATCAGGTTGTTGTCCCACTCCCCATCAACGTTGATGTGAGCAGCAGCCCCGAGAAGCACTGCCTCGATCAGATTGTGGTTCAGGTACACGTACAGCCCCGGCTGCCTGAATTCGTAGAGCATCGCAGTGGCGGAACCTCCTGCCACAAACCATGTCTCAAGGTCGGTAGCGGGCTTATCGTTGAACGAACCGCCCCTCCACACCAGGTCGCCGTGCCCGCCAATCAGGTGAGGCCTTGAATCTCGGTTGGGCTGTGCGTGGATAAACAAGACCTTGTCACCCACACTGGCCGTCATGGCTGAATCGCCGGTTAGAGCACCCACGGAACCGTTGAACACCACGTGAGTCGGGGTGAGAGTCTTCATGACTTCGATCATGTCACCGAAGCCTTCAGCCGGGCTCCCGTACTCCTTGTAAGCTCCGTCTTCATCCTGCGGAATGTAGTAATCCTGCTCTCCAATGAAGTACGACTTATCGTAGGTGACCAGTTCGCCCTCTGCATCTTTCAGGCCGTCCCGTGGCAGTACCACTATGACGCCACTCATGCCCGAAACCACGTGCAGGGGGATCATCACCCCGCCCGGAGCGCAGTGATAAACGAACACGCCCGCTTTCGTCGCCTGGAATCTGAATATGGCCTCTTCTCCCGGGTCCACCAGGGAGAGTTCGCCGCCACCCAGCCCCCCGGAAGCGGCATGCAGGTCGATGTTGTGCTGCAATGAGTTGGTGGCCGGGTTCACGAGAGTAATCTCTACATAGTCGTACTGGTGGACGACTATCGCCGGTCCTGGCACGGATCCATTGAATGTCAGCGCCCAGATCTTCGCACCACTCGAATCGACATCGATTAGCTTTTCTTCGACCACCAGTCGGATCTGAACGACCTTCGGTGGGCCGGTCGCCACCTGTTCGTGCGTAGGCAGGAATGGTGGTGCCACGAGTGTCTGAGTCACTCGCTCAAGCCCCGCAGCACTGGTCACTGCGCTGCCATCACTGGCTTTCTCGTTCGATGTGCAGCCGAACAGTGCAGTTGTGGCAAGCACGACAAACGCGATCACCAACCACCGTAGATGGCGGTTCCGGTTCAATTTCACAAAATCAGTATTCTTGGCTTTCATGTCGCCAGCCCCTTTCGCTAAGTATTCCGACGCTAACACACCGACTCGAATCAGATATGTGTGAAGATCGGTTTATCACATCCTGAAGTCGGGCCGATCTGCTCTTACATCCGTATATTACCGCATTGTTTGTGAATAAAATCACAATACTTGAGGTTTTTATATTGCTATATATGAGGGAAAGATGAGGAACGTATCGGTGACCTGCTGAATCCCCGTCGTTCGAATGCTGGCGAGGTGGGCCGCCAGGGTGCTTTTACTCCCGTGGCGCGTTAACTGCGAGTGTCGGCGTCACGCATGCGGCAGCAGTGCAGTTGTAATTCGGAATCGCCTAATTACGCCGTTCATGCTCAGGTACTCCAAGGAGTCTGGTACTCAGTGTCGATGACACTGTTTTCAGCGGCGGCATGGCATGCTGGCGTTACCGAAACGGAAGCACCACCAGCGCCCTACTGCGGCAGGGCGAGTGCGTTCTCGGCCGAATGAACCTGGTCGCAAGGTAACGACGTCCCTTCTCTCTCGAAGCGAGAAGTGGGAAATTCACCATCCATGCTTCAACATGCGTTGCTGGAGAGGAAGCCGTGCAGTAATTGTTTCGAGTACTCACACGATATCGAGGCTTTCGCCGATTCGACTATGACACCGGACTGAGTGAACAACTGTTGAAGTGTTTCGCTGTCACGCTCTTCCCCGGCGGCCGTTATGGCCGATGCAGTTTTAGCGGTATCTTCCAGATATGTGAGCAGTATCTGGTGGTCATCTGCGCGCCCATTCGAAGGCGACAACGCGGCGAGCTTCTCTGCCGCGTCCAGGGTAGCCACCTCGATATCTTTGTTCAGAGCGGCGAGGGCAGAGAATCGTTCTTCCTCAGATAGTGCAAAGGGGAAGGATGTCACCCTTGGTAAAAATTCTATTCTGAACTCCTTGATCAGTTGTTCAACGTCGGCATCGTATGTACCCGGTGTGTCGAACCTGATATCACACAGCGTATCCCGGTCGTCCGCTATGCCCAACGCCCTGCACAATCGAGGAGACACCGTCATGAGCATCCGTTTGTAACTCACCGCAAAATTGGCCTTTGCGATCATCACTCCTGCGAGGTCGCGACCTTGTAGTGCCTGTTCTAACTGTCGGGAATAATCGGCGACGGTGCTCGCTGTAGATTGCAGAATCAGGTGCTCCTGCTCGAACTCCTCTGGAGGCACAAGTTGGATTATCGCACCCACGCTAGAGATTATTTCCTGCGACAAGTCCGAGTCGCTAAAAGCATCGAGGAGAGAACCCTTGGTCGGCCACACTTTCGACAATTGCTCATCAATTCGGGCAAATGCGGCAGTTACCTGAACCGCACTGTTTTCGATGCGATTCAGGTAAAACTCGGCCTCGCGTTGATTTCCTGAAGTGGTGGCGGTTGCCGTCGGATCAACCGTTGCAGACGCACACGCTGACACGACTATTGAAATGACCCCGAACAGAATGATAAATATTATTGGCTTCATTCGACATTTCTTTCTCGTCCAAACGTGCCATCACGTCCTGGCTGAGAACCCCCGCAACTCTGCTGGGTCTCCAATTATTACGGATTCGTAAAAAGAATAGACACCATACTGACTGTCTGATGCACAATCTACTGTTCGGGTTGCACGAGACACGCAAACAAGGGGTCATTTCTACGGAAAGTGTGGGTCAGGTCTTCATCTCCCTCACTATTAGGTAAAAGTTAGATGGTGGGTGTAGATGAGTGCCAACGTGTATGGACGACACAAAATTCTTCAGCGTGTGAGACGAGCTGGCATGACGGATTAAACGTGCGCCAACGTCCTACTGAGGCAGTGCGTCCAGTGCTCGATTGGCTGCCGCGCTTGGCCCTGAGTATCGGGAATCGGCCACAACATTGAAAGCATCAGCAAGCTGAGATAACGACCTGGCCGGGGCGGGTACAACGCGGTATCGAAACTTTTCGACCCGTTTTGATATTCGTTGTGCCAGAGGGCCGGATTTTGCCCGCTGGGCGGCATTTTTCATAGATGCGCCCATCTCGATAACACCCACCATCGTGCGGAAATCACATTCGGCCCCGCCATTGATGTAGCACTGGAGCGTTTTCGCTATGTTCGTCGATGCCTCGACATACAACGCCTCTGAATCCTCGAACACGCACACCAACCCCGGTTTATCGCCGAGCATCCATATACCTTCTTCGGTCAGCGCCGAACTCTCGCCACTCACCAGATCGGTGAATAGCGTCTCCCATTTTCCAAGGTGTGCAGGCGTAAAAGTCGGCATCAGAACTCCAATTTAACTGCCTGCATTCTAGTGGTGTTTCGACCTCGCCGGGGATTTTCGGCCTCGCGGGCGTTTTTTGATAGCTGCCAACGGGGGTCTGAACGATCCGGGGCTGTTGTAACGCTCGCCGACACATAAGTCGGCTCCGTTCCCCCATGTAAGCCTTCAGCGCCACACGGTTGACGAATACAATAATTGTTCCCAAGCCCTCGTAGCTCAGTTGGATAGAGTACCGGCCTCCGAAGCCGGGTGCGTGAGTTCGAGTCTCACCGAGGGCGCCATTTTCACTGGTCATTCAACCGGTGTTCCCGTTACCCTGCACGTGCGCACACCCGACGTACCTCCGCAGACACTATGAACACTATTTTCGACCACGGCCTCGACTTCGGCCTCGGCCTCAGCCCAGACAACGACCAGTCCCGTTATCCGGTTTACTTTCGCGTCGATTCCGATGCACTGCACTCACCGGCATTGCCCGCGAAAAAACGAGCGCGACGTTCAGGGCCAACCGAGTTCAGGGTGGCAATACTGGAACGTTCTGACCCCGATGGTCCTGGTTCTGTAGGGCGGCGTTTTAGATGACCATTGTTCGGGAACTACGGCGATTAATCGACGGCGTGCGAAATGCCCGTGGACTCGACCGCATCACCGTTATCACACCCACCAATCAGGCGTCGTTTTACCTTCGCCGAGGTCTGGCTAAAAAAGGTCTGTTCAACGTCGATTTCAAGCGGCTTGAAGACATCGCTGAACAACTGGCAGGCCGGGACTTCAAGGAACCACTGCTTCACGACCTGCAAGCGTCAGAGTTTGTGTACGGGGCAGCCCGCGACCTGAAGCCGGGAACAAGGCTCGGCAGCGCAGACGTATCGCCGCAGCTACAGACCGCGCTGCACTCCACCTTCCGAGAACTGGAACTGTTGCCAGGGAGCCAGATCAAAAAACTCAGGGCAAAGGGTGGTTTATACCGGGAATTGGTCGATAGGTTCGACTCTTACATGCGGTACGCCAGCGGGTATCGGCGTGGCTCGAAAGTTGCCGAACGGGCGGCGAAAATCGTTAAAAGTGGGCGAAAATCCGAAGCATCTGCCACAGGTGTTGGCGCGCTGGGAGTCGTGCTGCTCGTCAGCGCTGCACCCGTAGCCTCGGTGCAACGTCCGTTATTCGATGCGCTTGCCGACCTGCCCGACTCGGTGATAGTCGAAGCCCCCGATGAAACATCTGGCAGCGAGGCAAACTTCGACACAACCGCTCCCGGCGCGCCTGCTTCCAGCGGGTTGTTTGGCATCGGGCAAAAAATCTCTGCTCCACAACTACTGCCGCACCTGAACCCGGTTGGAGTTCCCGATGTTGCCGAAGAAGTTCGCAGCGTCGTTAGAAAAATCATCAGTCTCGTACGCCCAGAAGTCGGGACCAAGACCGGATCCAGGGCCGGGAAGTTCGCCCGGATGGCTGTCGTGTTCGAGGATGATGTCTATGCCGCCCGCATTGGCGAAGCACTCGATCTGGCTGGCATACCCGTATCGGGCCCGGACCGCGCCGCTCTGTTGGACACACCTGAGGGGCAGTTCGTATCGGGCTTACTCGACATATTCGAAAACGATTTCACCCGCCTCGACCTGACTACCTGGCTTTCTACTGCGCCCGTTAAAAACCCGAAGTCGGGTCTGCCTGTGCCAGCAGCAAGATGGGATGCAATTTCGCGGACTGCCGGAGTCACTTCGTCGGTAAACGACAGTTGGAATCCACGACTCGAACAGTATGCCGCCCACAGTGTCGCCAGGGCCGAACGTTCGGAGCGACTGGGCGAGGGCAGAGCGAACGCTGTTCAGGCTGCGCGATCGGATGCAGAGTATGCGTTGACCTTGCGGGACTTCGTGGCGACACTTTTCAAACGCAAACCGACTGCTGAACACGAAAGCTGGTCGGGGTTCGACAGATGGCTGCGTTCGATGACCGACGATTACCTGCTGGCAGTTGGCACAAACCCGGCAACTGGCTCTGGCTCCGACTCTGGCTCTGGCCCTACAGGCGCAGAAACCCGTAAAACCCGGTTACTTACCCTGATCGACAGGCTAAAATCGCTGGAAACCCCCGGCAAAAATCCCGGTTACAAACACTGTGCGGGAGTGCTGAGAGAGCAGCTAGGGCGACGTTCCGCAGGTCTCCGGTCGTTGGGTTCCGGCGTGTACGTGGGGCCGGTCTGGACCGCAGCAGGCTGTCCGTTCGACACTGTTTTTGTGCTTGGAATGACGGAAGGCAGGTATCCGACCGCTGGAACATCCGATCCTCTATTACCGGACCCGCTGAAACGGGAACTAGACGCCGAAGGCAGGTACCTCAAGACAATCGAGCGGTCGATCGAGGAGAGCCTGAAGTCGTACACCTCAGTTCTGTCGGGCGCAGGGCAGGTATTCCTGTACTGGCCTGGCGGTGTGCCGGGGGAGTCAAGAAAGTTTGGCCCCGCAAGATGGTTCCTCGATGCAGTGAGGCTGGTCTCTGGCGAACCGCTGCTACAGGCCGGTCAGTTGATTGACCGTGGCGTGTCGGCGCGGGGAAACACGGCGGACGGAATCAAAGGCCTGAAGATTCACCGACGTTCGGATTCGCTCGCGCTTCCGGCTTCAGATGCAGGCGACATGTCCGAGTACGACGTACTTGCTGCGCGGAGTTGGGAATTACAAAATGGCAACCTCGACGAATACTCCCCGGAGGCATTCCCACTGTTGCAGTCGATTCCGTCGATAGCGGATTCGGTGAAATTTGAAATCCAGCAAAACGGCGAGAACTGGTCGGTTTACGATGGCAAAATCGATCTACGCAAAAAAATGGGCGAAGTGAGTCGAGATGGAGTCGCTCAATCGATTCGCACCGGGTCGGCCACGGCGTTTGAAACGTACGCCGCCTGTCCGTATCGCTACTTCCTTTCACGCCGCCTTGACATCGAGCCAACCGAATCGCCTGAACTCGAAATGGCGTTAGATGCCCTTTCGTTCGGGACGCTAATCCACGATGTACTCGAAAAATTCTCAAAATGGCGAATGAGTAAGAGTGAAGACCCACCTGTCGATATCTCGCAAGAACAAGACACGCACCAAAACCAGAGTCAGGAAGACTGGCTCCGTGACGCTGTTGGCAGACACATCGACTTACTTAGGGAGGAAACACCGGGTCGCTCAGAAGGAATCTGGCGAATCGAACGTAACCGTGCCTGGCTGATACTGCGCCAGTGGTTGCGCCGTGAACCGACCGTTGCAGCGCAACACGAAATGCACCAGGTGGAAGCGGAATATTCGTTCGGCAGAAAGGTTGGCAGTGAACAGGGCGGCCCTGCCGTCGAGGTGCGGACTCTCTCCGGAAAATCGGTCAGGTTCAGGGGGCAGATCGACCGAATCGACATATCGGACGATGGTCGCCGGGTAATTATTTACGACTATAAATCCGGTGGTCATGGCAGCTACTCGAAGCTAAAAGACGACCCGATAAAACGGGGCACAAAATTACAGTTGCCTCTCTATTCGATGGCCGTGGCGGGCAAATATCCGGAAGCCGAAATATCAGCTTCATACTGGTTCGTGCGCGAATCTGGCAGCGACGAACTGAAACCAGGCCCAGCCCGCTACGACAGCCGCCGTGCCGAGACCGCGCTGGCGGCAGCGGTCGAGACGATAGCCGAGGGCATCGACAACGGTGTGTTCCCAGCGCGTCCGGGGGATCACACAAATTACGGTGATGGAGCCTCGTTTGAAAACTGCGCGTTTTGCGAATACCAGCGAATCTGCCCAAAAAGCAAGGCGAGGCTGTGGGATTCGAAAAAACAGTCCGACCCCGCTCTTGAGAACTATGTGTTCCTTGCGGAGGGCGACGAATGAGCGATTCAACACGGGATCAGATTGTCGGGCTCGCACCTGGTTCGCTATCACAAACAATCTATGCAGGGGCCGGGGCTGGAACTGGCAAGACAAAGGCTCTGGTCGAGCGAATTGCCAACCTGTTGATACTGGGCGGTGTGAAACCCGAAAATATCGTAGCCATTACGTTTACGGTTGCCGCAGCTTCCGAACTTCGTCAGCGTGTGCGCGAGGAACTTGAAAATCGCCTTGAGCAAGTGCGCCGCAAACAGACCGGCCTCACTTCAGGCGATGAAAATGAAAAATCTGCCCTGTCAGCGGCCCTTGAATTACTCGATTCTGCATACATCGGAACGATCCACAGCTTCGCCCATAGTCTTCTGCGAGAACGCCCCCTCGACGTTGGGCTCCCGCCCGTTTTCGAACTTGTCGATAGCGTGCAGGGCGAGACACGATTCGACGACGAATGGAATGAATGGCTGGATACCGCGCTGACGCAGCAAGAGTTTTCGGATGCCGTAATTAGCGCGCAGCAACTGGGCCTAAGATCACCTCTCGACGCCCTGCGCGAGCTTGCTCGTGAATTTCACGCAAACTACGATCTCGTCGAGCAAATCGGAACGCTATCGCAGCCGAAAAACTCTATCGACCCCCGTGTAATTCTCTCATCAACACGGTCAGATTTAGCGTCGGCCATCCACCTGAAGGATCACTGCACAAATCCGGATGACAAAATCCTGAACCACCTTCAAACTCACATCGTTATGGCAATATCGTGGATAGACGAGGCAGTTGAATCTGAAGACGAGGAAGATTGTGTTCTTGCCGTTACCCGGCTGGAAAAAATCAGTGTCGGTGGTGGCAGGAAAGGCGATTGGAACCCGTTACTCGATGGTGACAGCAGTCTGGAGGAAGTCAGGGCGCTCCTGAAAGCGGCGCAGCAAAGGCTCGATGCAGGACGCCAGGCACTTGGCGAAGCGACGGTTATCCCACTGGTGAACGCCGTGGCAGGCATGGTTCTCAAATACGCCGATAAACGCCGTGAAGAGGGACTACTCGAATTCCAGGATTTACTGGTGCTATCGTGCCGATTGCTCACCGAAAGTCAGGACGCCAGAGAGTATTTCCAGTCCCGGTACACCCGCATCCTGATCGACGAGTTTCAGGACACCGACCCACTTCAACTGAAGCTGGCGATGCTGCTGGCAGACCGGTCAGACCGAAACGTGACCGAGAGAAAAACCGGAGTTCCGACACCCGGCGCATTGTTCGTTGTCGGCGATGGCAAGCAGTCGATTTACAGGTTCCGCAGGGCCGATCTCTCCCAGCTACAGGGCCTTGTCGACTCGCTTGGCGCAACCCGGCTTTCCCTCTCCTCCAACTATCGCTCCACACCGGGAATCCTGGAATGGGTCAACGCAGTATTTGAACCCTGGATGAACGGCCCGGACAGTTCTGATCCAACGGGAAGAATCCTCTACCAGGCCGAGTATGTGCGGCTTGAACCTGCGCGGCCCGACGACGGCCAGACCGAAATACCCCGAGTGATGCTCATGGGCGGCGTGGCAGATGGCAACGTCGATGTAGTACGAGAAGCGGAATCGGAAGACATCGCTCAACTCGCCCTTGATGTGGGCGCAGGTCGATGGAGGCTCGTCGATCGTGATGACGATGCTTACCAATCAGACTTCCGCGACCTGTGTGTACTCATGCCGCGCCGAACTGCCCTGCCCAGTCTTGAGGCCGCTTTCATCAGGCACAAAATTCCTTACGTGCTTGAAGGACAGGCACCTGTGTTCGAATCTCAAACGTTCCATGAACTGAGCAATAACCTCGCCGCCATCGACGACCCAACAGATCAGGTCGCCGTAGTTGCCGCACTGAAGTCCAGCGCCTGGGGATGCTCCGATCAGGACCTCTTCGAATGGGCAAGGGCAGGGCACAAATTCGAGTATGCGCGGTCCCTGGCCCGGCCCATATTGGGCCAACTGGATGCACCGAGTGCAGAGAGGACCGGAGTCGACCCGGATGTAAGCAAAAGCCTGAGTAAAGTCGCCGACGCTCTCGCGGGCATCGCCAAATTCCACGACCAACGGCAGGAACAATCAACTCCGTACCTCGTCGAACGGTTCGTGCGCGCCCGCCGACTGCGGGTAGTGGCGGCGTTGATGGACCCGAGCGGCGAGCGTGAACGGCTGCTCGACCTGTTCATCGAAATGTCGCGCTCTTTGCAGCGTTCGGGCACTGGGTCGCTCCGAGAATTCGTCCGCTGGCTGTCCCGCCAGGCCGAAGCGAAAGTGCGGGTGGCGGAAGGCGCGCTCTCAAGTAACGAACTCAACGCTGTGCGGGTAATGACCATTCATGCTGCGAAGGGTCTGGAATTCCCGATAGTGGCACTGGCCGGGTTGCAGGTGACAGCATCTGCACCGAAGGACAGTTCGATAATCAAAGAGGAGCAAAGCAGACCGCAGCTGGCGGTGAAAATCGGTACAAAGAAACTAAATCTCAGGACGTCCAATTACACGGCGATGGCCGAAGCAGACAAAGACGCCGACGAAGCTGAACTCGTCAGACTGGCTTACGTCGGGGCGACCCGCGCACGCGAGCATCTGATCGTCAGTGTTCACCGCACCGGGCGACAGAAAAAGACTCTTGCCGGAAAGATCAGTGGATTCGCCGATCTGGTTGAAGACCTGTGGGAGCCGTTCAGCATCACTTCAGGGGATAACGATGCTGAACGAAGCAATGAAGACACAACAGAACCCGCGGTAAACCGCTTTTCGCTTGATGAACGTGAAACGTGGATTCGCGAGACGGACGAAGCGGTATCGGCTGCGTCTGGACGCGGATACCTGACCCCCTCGGAACTCGCCGACCACAACATGTTCGTTACTCGAAAACCCGAGGACAACACCGAATCCACCGAGTGGAACACCGCCCGTCGTGGCCGTGGCGGAACGGATGTGGGGTCGGCGGTACATGCTGTGTTGCAGGATGTGGATTTCGACGACCTGTCCACGCTCGACGACCTTGTACACCTTTCTGTCGACGCATATTCCATCCCCGATCAGCACGACAATATAAAGCGACTTGTCCGCAACGTACTGGAAAGTCCGGTCGTTGCCGGTGCGACAAGCGATAACAGCTGGAGAGAGGCGTGGGTTGCAGCTGAAATTTCTGATGGAATAGAGGTCGAGGGGTCGATAGACCTGATCGTCAGAAATGACGATGGAACTGTCACCATCATCGACTACAAGACCGACCAGGTCGTTGGCGAAAAATTACTCGAGCGTGCGAAAGGCTACGAGGCTCAACTGGCCGGCTACGCCCTCGTTATTGAAAAACTCGGTCGGTCCGGTATGCCAGGCATGAAAAAAATGACAGTGCGGGACGCCGTGCTGGTGTTTGCCGACGGTGGGCCAGACGGCAAAGCCTACGAGTACGCGATAGCTAACCTGGAAGCAGCAAAGGCCGCAGCCATGAAAAAGATCAGCAACACGATCAGCTAGCAGCACTGTTCGCCAGCCAACCAGTCGGTAACCAGCTCCGCCAGCCAGAATAAAAGAGATGACAGTGTTGCCAAGCGCACCGAACCCAGCCGTCCGGCGTTAGCATCGGCGTTTGTACATTTCATGTTCGCCATTCTGGAGGCAATTGATGGGACTGCTCGACGGCAAAAAAGCACTTATTACGGGCGCACGCAAAGGCATTGGTCGCGGGATCGCTCTGACACTCGCAAATGAAGGCGCGGATGTCGGAGTCAACGACATCGTCGATGATGAGGTGTCCCAGCGGGCAGCCGAACTCGTTTCGAAGCGAGGTGTGAAAGGCACGTTTCACGCGGGCGATGTGAGTACGGTGGCCGGTATCAACGCGGTTATCGATTCTTTTCTCGAAGAACACGGGCGTATCGATATTCTCGTGAACAACGCCATATTCCCAGATCAATCCCGCCCTCTCTTCGATACCGACGAAGCCTACTGGGACCGGATGATGAACCTTTCACTGAAGGGCTACTTCTTCGGTTCCCAGCGCGCTGCGAAAGAGATGATCACCCAGGGAACTGGCGGTCGGATCATTTGCCTTGCGAGCGTCCACGCCTATGTCGCCATGAAAGATTGGACTGCTTACGGCACGGCGAAAGCTGGATTGCGCCGCATGGTCAAAGGTCTGGCTGTCGATCTTTCCGGTCACAACATCACGGCGAACTGCATCGCACCGGGAGCCATTTCTAATGTGCTTCCCGAAGGCGACGATGATGTGATCGATGGTGCGCCACATGATATGGAACGGATAAATCTCAGAGTTCCAGCCGCAAAAGGAGGTCTGCCGAGTGATATCGCCAATGCCGTCATTTACCTGGCGTCCAATCTTGGCCAGTATGTTAACGGCGAGACAATTCTCGTGGACGGTGGCATGATCGCCACAAGAAAAATGGGCAACTAAAAATCAGGAACTCAAACCCGTGACAACCACAAAACTCCTTGAAGGCAAAAAAGCGCTCATCACCGGATCGCGCCGCGGAATCGGCGCTGGCATTGCGCTGATGTTTGCTGAACACGGTGCCGATGTCGGGATAAACGACGTTGTGCGAGACGCTGAAGCCGATAAAACGATCGCATCGATCGAATCTATGGGCCAGAAAGCTTCGTGGCATCAGGCGGATATCGGAAACACTGAAGACCGGGCCCGAATGCTCGACGAGTTCGTAGCCGAGCACGGCCGGATCGATATCCTGGTCAACAATGCAGTGGCATCTGCCAACGTTCATTTCACAAAAATCACAGAAGAATTCTGGGACAGGCTGGTGGGTCACGCCCTGAAGGGCTACGTGTTCCTGGCTCAGGGGGCCGTCAGCCGGATGATTGAGCATGGTCATGGTGGCAGCGTCATTAATATCAGCAGCATACACAGCTTTCGAGCATGGTCCGACGATGTTGTTTACGGGATTGTGAAAGCAGGGCTGAACCGGATGGTGATGTCGATGGCAAAAGACCTTGCGGGCACCGGAATTACGGCGAATTGCGTGGCTCCTGGCTATATCGACAGCCGTGTTCTGACCGAAGAAGAAGAACCAGATCGTGGATCCGCGAGTGGTCTGGGTTCCGCGCTTTCGTTTGTCCCCAGCCGCCGGGGCGGCGTTCCAAGTGACATCGCTGGTGCCTGCGTGTTCCTTGCCTCAGACCTCGGGAGCTACGTAAACGGCCAGACGATTACGGTCGATGGCGGGTTTATTGCCAGTGGAGTACCGCCCGAATCGTAGTCGCCGGAACCGGGGCAGCCAGGGGCAGAAGAATAACTGGCGATAGAAAAACTCTATTAGCGATACGGATTCGATAAATGACCGAACCGAACGACTTTCCACAACCGGAACCGGGCGTAGAACATCTCGTATACGAAACCCCATGGTGGGACTTCTACTACGACGACATCAGGCATTTCGATGGCACATCCGGTCAATACGCGTGGGCGCGTACCCACTCTGCCAACGGCGCGGTGATGACAGTTCCGGTAACGCCGTCCGAAAAATATTTGCTCATCAAGGTGTACCGGTATCCGGTGAAACGCTACCTGTGGGAATTCCCGGCCGGGATTATCGAAGACGATGAGACGCCGCTCGAAGGCGGGCGACGGGAGCTTATCGAGGAGACCGGAGTCACACCCGAAACGGTCGAGTTGATCGGCTCGCAAACTCCTGTCTCAGGCTTCATCGGCGATACGTTCTACACGGTACTGGCGAAAGTTCCAGAAATCGAATTGAGCGAAGTAAAACTTCAATCCGAAGAAGGCATCATCGATGCAAAACTCGTTACCCGGCAAGAGATCGCCCAGATGGCGGCCAGCCAGGAGATAGAAGATGGCGTAACCCTCATGTGCCTCGCCCGTTACTGGGCGCATCAAGAGGCCGATTAGGAAGTCATAACAGACGACAGGAGTGGCACCTGTACACCGCCCTGTACCATTGGCGGGTTTGATCGCACCCAATAGCCGGAGATAGCACCCGCACATGGCCGTAATTCAACCCACGCCCGACCACGTTCTGGATAAAGCAACAATCGAACAGCTCAAGCGCGTCAACACGACAGCAGTTGTCGATGTGCTGGCCCGAAACGGCTACGAGCCTCACTACATCTACATGCCAAATATCCGCACGATGAACCCCGGCCTGAGACTGGTGGCGCGGGCTATCACCGTGCGATTCGTCCCGGCCCGCCCCGATGCGATGGCCGAAAAACCTGGAGGTGAAGATTCCCCCGAATACGCTGCGTTCGAACTGGCAGGTCCCGGCGATGTGATCGTGATGGAATCGATGCGCAACAAACGGATGTCGATTGGCGGCGACATCAAGTTTCTACGGCTGAAACAGCGTGGTGTCGATGGGCTTGTGTGTGATGGCGGTATTCGCGATATGCACACGGTTAAGGACTATGGAGTCGGCATGTGGGGGCTCGATAAGACCTCGAACCTCGGCACCCGTGTCGGCACCCCTTACTCAACAAACGACTCTATTAACGTCGATGGAGTGCTGGTCAGACCCGGTGATTACATCGTTGCCGACGATGACGGAGTAGTAGTGATCCCACGTGGTGTAGCCCCGGACATCGCGAAGAAAGCCATCGAGTACGATGACCTCGAAGAGTGGATTCGTCGCCGCCTTGACGAAGAAAACCAAACGCCCGGTATTTACTATCCGCCCGACGACGAAGTCATAGCGCAATACCGCAAATGGAAGGCCGAGCAGGGCGGGTAGGTAAGGGGCGTGCGGCCAGCACACGGCCCCGTTTTAGAACCGGGCAATTTACAGCTCAATCTCGATTGCCAGCCCATCGTGGGCGTACTGGATATCGAGACCATCCGACTCCATGAGTTTCGCCAGCATGGCATTCACCGAATTGTGATCAATATCGTGCGTGGCATCCGTTAGTAGAGTTCTTTTCGGGCGCAACCGGCGTACCTGCTCGATTGCCTCCTCCACCGTAAAGTGAGTGCCGTGTGTGCGTGCGGGTCGAAGCGCATCCAGCACCAGTAACTCCGAGCCTGCGACGAGCTTCGCTGTCGCATCCGAAATTGCCGAAGCGTCGGAAATGTAACTCACAGGCCCGAACCGGTAGCCGAATATCTCGTTGGCCTGGCCATGATGGACAGGTAAGGGAATTATTTCGAGCCCGTCGATTACGAACGGCATGGCATCGATCGTATGGAAAACGAGTCTGGCAACCCCACCGCCCCCGGTCTGCTTGTTTCGATCCACAAGATAGTAAAAAAGTGAATCTACGTTCTTCAGATCGGATTCTCTCAGGTAAATCGGCAGCGATTCTTGGGCATTATTAGTCCAGTCCCTGAGATCGTCCATCCCGCCAACTGCATCTGCGTGAGAGTGGGTGATTACCAGCGCATCGATAGTTTCGACCGCGTATTTTGGAAACCACTGCATCGCCGATTCGTAGAAAAACTTCCCGGCGTCGATCACGATATTGTGCGTGCGCCCGTCGTCCAGTGTTCGCTGTATCAGCAGGGAAGTGTTCCGCCGTCGGTTGGGCGAACCCGGTTTCATAGCGTCGGTGCATACAGCGCACACGCGGTCGGTGCGAGTCAGGCACGAAACTCGGGGCACGCCTTCAGACGTGCCGGTGCCAAGAAACACTATTCGGGAGGCTTGACGAGAATTTCGCATCGAAGAAGGATACCGCCCGAATGTCACACTGCCCGTAGTGCAGTGGGTGCAGATTGGCTACTAGTGTCGTCTATCCATGCCTTTGGTTGAATCAGGCTCGAACTCCCGCCGTTCCACAGGTAAACTTTGTGCCGCTAACAAATATCTATCGTGCGGTCGGCGTGGTTGCACCGTCGACCAGTTACCACAGGTGAAGTATGAAAAAGACCATTCGCGGCGAACTTAAGAAAAAACTCCAGGCAGGCGAAACCGTAATCGGCCCTTTTGTGATCGTACCCTCGGTCACGCTAGTTGATGCTCTCGGCTATTCAGGCATGGATTTTTGCATCCTCGATACCGAGCACGGTTCGCTGTCGATGGAAACCGTATCCGATCTCGTTATCGCGGCGCAGGGCAGCGGCGTAGCGCCCATCGTTCGTGTGGGTGGTAACGAAGAATGGCCCATCCTGCGGGCACTCGATATTGGCGCTGAAGGTGTTCAGGTTCCCCAGATCAACGTTGTCGAAGATGCCAAACGCGTTGTGCATTCCGCGAAATACGCACCACTGGGCCAGCGCGGCGTTTCTGTATTCACAAGGGCTGGCAACTACTACAAAGACGATGCTGTGGATCATCCCGCACGCCAGAACGAAGAAACGATGACCGTTGTTCACATCGAGGGCCGGAAAGGCCTCGATAATCTTGACGAAATTATGACTGTCGAAGGAATCGACGTGCTGTTTTTGGGCCCCTACGACATCTCGCAATCGCTCGGTGTCCCCGGTGATGTCCGCTCGAAAATAGTCGAAGATGCGCTCAAAGAGGCTACGACGAAAGCGCGGGCACAGGGCCGAGTCGTCGGCTCGTATGCCAAGGACGTCGAGATGGGCAAGTGGCTGATCGACCTCGGAGTGCAGTACCTGTCGATCAACGTTGATGCCACGATCTACATGCAGGCGTGCGAGAAAATCGCCCGTGCCCTGAAATAAGAACTTCGGGTAGCCTCAGGCGGCCAGTCTGCTAAAGCAAATCTTCGTTGGGGGTAACGCCGAACCCGTGGGCATCGCCCAACTCGATATAGCCGTCTACTGGTTCGGGCGCACCGAGCCAGATAACGTCAGATTCGGCGTTTCTTGTGCCCATAACAAGTTCAGCAAAATCCCCGCAGCCCGACGCCGCAATCAGGTGAAGCCCCCACGGCTCGCCGCCCCGATGCGGTACGACACTTGCTTTCGCCGTTTTCGCCATATCGACGATGCGCAGCCCCGCGGTGATACCGCCACACCAGGTTATATCCGGTTGCCAGATGTCATACGCCCTCGCCGTTGCGACCTCGGCGAAACCGTGAGCAGTGAATTCATGCTCACCACCGGCCATGTTGACTGGCTGTATCTTTCGCCGGAGCGTCCCCAATTCCTGTAGATCGTCGGGTGTCAGCAGGTCCTCGAACCAGTGAATACCGACATGCGACAGCGCATCGGCCATCCGCAGCGTCGTTTCCGAATTCCACGACATGTACGCGTCAAACATCACCTCTGCACCCGGACCCAGAACAGCACGAGCGTTCTCGGCCACTTCCACAGCCTGATCCATCGACTTGTCACCTGTCCACCTGTGCGGCATCTTCTGGGCTGTAAACCCCAACTCGGCGTACCAGTCGGTGTCCAAACCCGTGGCGTAACAGCGAATTCGCCGTTTTTCTACCCCGCCCAGCAACTCGGCAACCGGCTTCGCCTCGGCCCTGCCGAGCGCGTCGTAAAGCGCCAGGTCCACCCCGCTAAGCGCCATGATCGCCACGCCTTTTCGTCCATACGGAATCGACTCTGCGTAGAGAAAATCCCAGGTGTCTGAGATATCAGAAACAGAATCTATGGATCGCCCCACGAGAATCTCAGAGAAATGCCCGTTTACGATTACGGCAGCAGCTTTACCGCCACCGCCATAACCCCAGCCGACCTGACCGGTGTCGGTTTCGACCCTGACGACGATCTGCCAGAGATGCGTCCGCCACGACGGCGCAGTGCGGCTGTAACTCGGGTAAACAGCGCTGAGGGACGTGATTTTCATTCGGGGTCGCTTGCGACGTTTCCTGTCAGATCGACTCGCTACGGTCGGCTTAAAGCTACGATGGTTCCGAGCAGCCTAGCACGCGGGCAACTGAGGGTAGTCGGAAGAAATCCCTGCACCCGGCCCCACAGCAGCAGAACGCTTACCGTTAGCCCACGCTATCCAGTCGACGAGTCGTGTTCGCCCGACAGAAACCGCGATGCTACCTGGACGCCTGCGAGCCCTATTGCTCCCAGAATCGCCACAATTCCGACGGCCATCGAAGCTCCAAGCGTTTCGGCCAGCGCACCCATGAAAAGCGCCCCAATCGGCATAAGCCCGATTGCGAGAAAGCGCACGCTAACCACGCGACCACGAATGTAGTCGGGACTCAACACTTGAACTGCCGTCATATTGACCACCATGAACCCGGTCGTTGCGAAGGCTGAAATACCTACCAGCAGAACCGACACGGCAAACCAGGGTGATAGTGCAAAACCGATGAGTGAAACAGATGCGAGCAGTCCGAAGATGAGTTCGAGTTTTTGTGGCTCGACTTTATCGTCGATTGCGACAACACTCAACGAACCTATGAGGGAACCGATTCCGGCGAACAGCAATAGAACGCCGAGCCCACCGGCTCCGACCTTCAAAACATCTTCCGCAAACACCGGCATCAGCGATTGATACGGCACCATTGTGAGGATCATAACCATCGTTCCAAGCATCAGGAACCGAATGGTTGTATTGCTGTAGGCGTACGACAGCCCGGCTTTGACGTTTTCGACGATCGACCCTGTCGGTTTACTGGAACTCGACAGATGAGCTGGTTTAAGCGATGCGTAAAGAAAAAGAGCTGGCACGATCGCCACGGAACTTGCACCGAGCGCCCAAGTGGGGCCAAGAAATGGCAGAATAGCGCCGCCTATAGCAGGCCCGATTATCTGCGCCGAACTGAACGTTGTGGCCGATAGACCAACTGCCGTGCGGAGCTGCTCACGATGAACCAGCCCGGAGACAAGTGCCTGCCGCGACGATATCGCCAGCGAAAAAGCGATTCCGTTAATCACTGAGATGACGATGATGTGCCAGGGGGCCATAATTCCAAGAGCCGATATCACGGTTAATGCCACGAAACTGATAAAGAGAGTGATATCCGAAATCAGCGTTACGATCTTGCGGTCGACGCGATCTGCAAGCGCCCCTCCGACCAGCGAAAGGAACAGCATCGGCATCATCATGGCAGCCGTCACCATCGTCACCATAAGAGGTGATGAAGTGAGTTCGTACATCATCCAGCCGCGGATCAACATCTGCATGTTGAACCCGGTAAACGTAGCGAGGCCCGCGATCCAGTAACGCCGGAACTGTCGGTTGCGCAGAACACCCAGCGGGTGGCCTCTGCGAATGCGCCGAACCGGGCGTGCTTTGGAAGTCGCTTCCCCTGACACCATCGCTGTGCGGTGCCTTTGGAACATTCGAAGAGTTGCCGTCGCTAGAACTCCGCCGCCCCCCGGATATAGCGGGAGATGCGCTCGTTTTGGCCTGATTAGTTCGGGAAAAATTGCCCGAGATAACAGGATCTGGGCTAAACGACCAGAACCAATGAATATCGAAGTCGATTGACCTGTTTCGACTCTGTAGTTAAAAATTCGCACTTTGCGTAGCGAATCTCAATACATTTGACGCGAGATTATTAGGCGAAAACACCAATATGTTGTTTTTTAACCTTTAGTGAGTAGCCGCTCACTTACGTTTGCTCCACGATTGGGCCACGCGATATTGAACAGTCTCGTCAATTGCCCCGAATTGGGTATGTGATTAGGCGTTTACAGTTTTACAATAGACAGGTTCGCCTGTCCGGGAAGAGGGAACAGGCACATCGGTCGGGGCGTGGCGCAGTGGTAGCGCACCCGTTTTGGGGGCGGGGGGTCGCAAGTTCGAACCTTGCCGCCCCGACCAATCTAAACCCCAACAAAGACCCAGCACTAAGCTGGGCCTTTGAATTTAAGCCTTCCCGAATTACCCGTCGCGCAATGTGATTGGTGGAGTTGGGGGAGAGTCGGGCTTGCCGGTGAACACAGCATCCAATTGTTAGACATCGTTTCTGCGCACTCAGGATGTTGGTGACGCATGAACACGAGATTCTTGCATCAAATCCTGCATTTCCTCGCAATCTCGCCTTCCGCTCTTAAACACCACTCGCGCTGAATTCCCATCAATCACAACCAAAGTGTTGCCAATGCTGTCTCTCGTGTTGTTCTGACAATGGTTTCGGTGTCGGCATCCGAGTAATCGGACAGGTGCGACAAGGCTGATTCCAATTTCTCTTGTATTACTCTCGATTTTTCTGACTCTGTCAGCGATCCGATGAACCCTGTCAACTTTGCAGCCATCTCAGCTCCAATCATTTCGACCAGAGATTCGCTGTCTAGAATTTGCCATGGCGCTGCTTCCAACATCACTGTTGCAATCGACCACAGCCGGACATCGGCTTCCGCTTCCTCCACCGCCGACTGAGCGTCTCCATCTTCATATTTACGGAAGTCTTCACGGATTCGATGATCTACGTCGCCGTCTCTCTCGCCGAACTCGTCGATCCTGCCGCCTTCGCGGGAACGCTCAATAGAAAACCAAAGCAGCGCTCTGGATCTGAGTGTCATCGATGGGTGGGTGTAAGCACCGCCACCTGATTGCTGTTCATTTTTACCTGTTCCGATTTGGGCAATAAACTCACCGACATCGAACCGAAGTTGCGAGCGAGAGAGTCCTGAGAATATTTTCAAAAGCGCCCAAATCGCCGCATCTAATGAATTACAGGCCACCAAGCCTAATCTATCCGCAGAAATTTCCTGCCTACGGCTGATCATCAAGGTCTCGACACTTTGTTGCTCAGATTCATGGACGGAATCACCATGGCCAAGCAGGAAATGGCCAATCTCGTGACCAATAACAAATATCGTCTCTTCGCGATCGAGTCGTTCAACCAACCCAGATGAAATCGTCACCAAGCAACCGTCATTGATTCCTGCCTGGCAACTGGCCTGGAGTTCGGATGAGGAGTACACGAAGGCATCCACCTTGTCAGGTGGGAATGTTAGGCGTCTGGCTGCGGTGGTAACAATGAATTGCAGCTCCGGCGTGACCTCCGACGTAATGCGCAGCGCTCCGCGAAGCAAGTGGTTTTTTGACTGCTGACCGACGCGTCTTTCAATATCGTGCGCGGGCCGAATCGGCACATCATCGCTGTATCGAATCGATTCAGCTAATCGGTGAGCATTGCCGAGTTCATTCGGCATATTCCAGCCTAGCTTTAGCGATGAGGTCAAGCATTGCCTGAGCATTTTCGAGTTCTTCTGGATCAGACAGGCTCGCGGTCCTGTTGCTCCATTTCAGGAATTCGGCGTTCAAGTGCAGCCTGACTTGTTCGGCTGACCAACCGTCATCAATTCCAAGAAGTGCCGATGGGTCTGCCGTCTCAACAACCGGGGATAGTTCGACCAATCTTTGATCAAGCATAGCGGCAACTTCGTCAAAATCGATTCCTAGCTCACGCGAAAAAATCCGAATTAGAGTCAGTTCCTCGGAAGACGCAATGTCGTCAGCGGCCATTATGTCCATGCACAGCTCAATAGCCTCGAATTTTTCGTAAGTTTCAGCAATTTCGTTCAGCCTGCTAATTGTGTCGCCGACAGTTAATTCACCATTCACCGCCAAAGAATATGCATCTCTCAAAGCATCGTTCAGTCGAGTTTTGAGCGATTCCCGCCTCTCGTCTGAGTAGGGTTCAATGGTCTTTACAATCCAGTCCTGGATTTTAGCGCCCTCCTCGTCCGCAAGGTGGCGATCTGACATCGCTACCGATACCGCTAATTTAACCGTGAGAGCTCCAGTTTCTTCATGATCTTGCGCATTTTCTTCGTACCCCTTGACTCCTACGAAGTTGTGATTGATTGTCCAGTTCCACGCTTGAATAAATGCACTGTCAGAGGTACTCATGGCGCCATGGGTAATCATGGGTGATTGACTCAGATCGACCATCCTGATGACGATCGTCAGTTGCCGCTGCCCACCATATGGCGGAGTCAAAAACTCTGGGATGAGTAAACCAATTCGCGTCCACGATATGTAACCCTGGTCCGGTTCCACGTAACCGGCCCCCACAAGGTTCTGGAATACGACCGAATTCGGCTCCTGCAACGAGTCGAGCACGGAAAGGACTGGTGCGGCCTCTTCGCCTGTGGTGTCGAACACCGACGTAACGAACCCGATGTTGGTTCGCCTGTTTATCGGCACAACACCCCGTCCCTGTATCTCTACGGCTCGGTATTTCTCCTCATCTCCAACTTCGTTCCAGATGTACCGAGCTTCAAACGCTTTCATTCCGCGTAGCTGCGCTGACAAGTTCTCAGAGAGCGACCCTTGACCTCGCGCTGTTCGAGAGGCTGCAACCACCGTCCCTGTCCCAAGACTTATAAACCACCGTAAAATGCCCCAAGCAACGAAA
>CAYLWG010000005.1:0-2720 GCA_964387235.1 uncultured Dehalococcoidales bacterium | reverse complement strand
GATTAATCCAATAACTACTTCCATAGCTATTCCACCGTAAACCTCTCGATGTCGGCGGTTGGTTTCTTCCCTACAGCCGACATGTGTAAATCTACCTCGGTCACGACGCTTGTTGCAGAGTCCGTGAACGAGCAGTGCATAACCTGATTCTCGTCATAGGCAAATTCAACCATGATCTCTTGACCCTCGGGACGACTCTCGGGAAGTTCAAGAGCACCTTCCCAGATCACCTTTACAAAGCGAGGATCACGTTCTGGAGAATTGGACTCCGTTACTCGGCACTGAACGGCCGTTTGGCCATCATGTGTCGTGAAGAACGGCTCAGATACCGCTATCGGTATTGCAGATCCTTTGTTGATGAGGATCGAGTTTTGAAGTCTGTACTCTGAGCGATTCATATCTGCGCTGATCGCGATCACTCCGAAACACTTAGACGTGATCTCGCTCACATTCAAATCTTTTACGACTTGCCTTTGCACGGGGCTTAGCAGGGTTTGATCACCTTTATAGGCGGAGTAAAGGGCAGCTCCTAGGGCAACAACTTCATCCACATTGGCAGTCGAAATTGGCTTACTCCCAAATATTCGTTCTACGCTCGCTTCTACAAGTGGGATGCGCGTACTACCGCCAGCCAAAAAAACATCCGAGATTTCACTTTTATTGATACCAGCTTCGATCAACGTTGATTCACACAACATTTCAGTTTGTGCTACCAACGTGGAAATCCGTTCTTCAAACATAGACCTGGTAATTTCGACGTTGGCACGTTTTCCCGCAGCGGAAACCCGAACCAATACTTTTTCTCTATTCGAGAGTGATTTTTTATCAGTTTCGGCGTGTCCAATGTCGTAATCGTCATCTGCTAAATTGACTCCAGTCTGCTTCTTGAATTCTCCTTGAATCAACCCTTGTAACGCCTTGTCGAAGTCATCTCCACCGAGCTTCCCAATACCGTTAGTGGCGAGTACTTCAACGTCTCGTCCGGAGACACGAATGATGGAGACATCGAACGTCCCACCACCTAAGTCATATACGGCATACGCACCTTGCAACTCTTGTCCTGCTTTGTATGCGTAATAAATGGCGGCGGCGGTAGGCTCATTGATTATGTTCTTTGAATTGAGACCGGCCAATTGACCCGCCTGCATGGTGGCCTCACGAGCCTCGTGCGAAAAATTAGCCGGGATAGTGATGACGGCTTCGTCGATCTGTCCAATCGATTTGGCTGCATCCCGACTAATTTTTTTCAAGACAAATGCGCTTAAATCTGTTGGCGAATACGAATTTCCGTAAGCAGAAAAAAAAACGTCGGTTCCCATATCGCGCTTAAACCGACCGAATGTATTTGGATCTCGGCTCAGGTTCTTCCGAGCACCGTCGCCGACGTAAACCACATCAGTCACATCTGCTCCTGTAAATTCGACAACCGACGGTGTGAGGTTCCCGCCTTCTCGGTTGTGAACGATCACAGGTCTGCCTGTGTGATCAAGGGTCGCCACCACCGAATAACTTGTTCCAAGGTCGATTCCGACGAAATTTGGCAACCTATGCCTCCAACTTTTGTTGTTTGAATACGGCGACTTTGGCCGAAATCACAACTTTACTGGTCTCTGAATTTTCGAGTAAATATCCGTTCCGAATTACACGAGATATTTTTCCATGTTGACGAAAATCATCAGTTGGCTCAAAGACTGGGTCATCCTCGACACCATCCGTAATTCTGTACTCTGCACCAACCTCTGGAAAAAACGGTGTAACCCCACACTCGTCCAGAGCATCCAGTAACAAATCGCGGAAGTCACTGAGTTGCCCAGCATCTTCCGTCTCCGTTAACTCGTCGATGAGAGCGAGATCAAGGCGGGCAAATCGAGTGACGAAACTGCGGAATATTGCGAGATCGTAACCTTCCTTCAACCGTTTGATTTCTTCATCACGATCATCGAGTGCACTCCTCAAAACTTGAAAAGAACTTGAAAGATTCTCGGTTTCTTCACTGGCCGACGCCGCTAATTCTTGCTGAATTTTTGTCGTAGCTTCTATTACGTTGATAAGACTATGAAAATTAGCCCGCAGATCCTTGTGGTGATTCTCGACGCTGCCCAACAGCAATTCGGGTATTGACGTTGGGTTCGCTTGGAATTTCCTCCCCCACCAGAGCCAGCGAATAACAAACAAATTCAATGCGGCCGACACTATCAGCACCAGCGCCAAAAGTATCAGCAGATAGTTGGACTTGTTGCCTTCCGGTACTGCGTCGATCCGATTTTCATCGCTGCTAGCTGAGATTGGATCAGCCGAATCGGATTCAGCCAGGGTGCTTGGTATCGAATTTCCTGCATCTACAACTGATGCCAGAGTTGTGGGGGTACTACCAATATCTTGGTCGCCTTGGGTACAACCGACAGTGACTAATACCATGAAAAGTATCAGCAGTGATCGCCCATATTCTGTGTCAGGTAGCAAAAAACATTCTTTCCGGCCCAGCTCAAATAATTCCACAGCGGCATACAAGCCATGCAATCTATGCCGCTGAGTCAAAATCGTCAAACATGGAGGTAACTTATCATTGGGGGTTCTGTCAGGACTCAGCGCTCACCCGGCGATTCGGCCAACTTAAATACATGCATGATCCCTACATTTAAGCCGACAGTTCAGTCATTAGAGCCGACCATTTATCGGTGAATATCTGTCTTCGACTGGATGCTGATATCCGTTGATTC
>CAYLWG010000004.1:26852-37369 GCA_964387235.1 uncultured Dehalococcoidales bacterium | reverse complement strand
ACACCTGATATTCAGCGGCTCGTCACTAACTCGTTCGACCGAACCGTTCTGCCAAACGGCCTGAGGATTCTTACAAGCACTTTTCGTCACACGAACGCGGTAAGCATCATCTTCCTGTTCGGTGCTGGTTCGCGGTACGAAACCCCCGAACTCGCTGGCGCTTCCCACCTTTTCGAACACCTGCTGTTCAAAGGCACACCGAAGCGGCCAACCCCGCGCCAGATATCTGAAGTAGTGGAAGGCGTAGGCGGTTCTCTCAACGCGTTTACCGATCGCGAGGTAACAGGTTACTGGTGCCGGGTCGCCCAGCCGAATTACCGCGAGGGAATCGACCTGCTTGCCGACATGGCCCTTAACTCGCTGTTCAGGGAAGAGGACATCGACAAGGAAAAACAGGTTGTTTACGAAGAGATTCGCGCATCGTTCGATTCACCCGGTGCCCGCGTTGGCATGTTGCTGGATGACCTGCTCTGGCCCAATCAGACCATGGGGCGAGACATCGCCGGGTCCATTGAATCGGTAGGCGCAATTTCGCGTGATGAGATGCGGAAATATCTGGAAACCCAGTACGTGGCCTCCAATACTGTAATCGCCGTTGCAGGAAACATCGAACACAAGGATGTTGTAGAACAACTGACCGAACTGCTCGGCGGCATGAACGACGGCGAAATTCTCCCGATGTATCCGTTTGAGGACAAGATAGACGGGCCGCGTGTCGCGCTCGAACACCGTCCCACGGAACAGGCCCACCTGGCGTTTGGACTGCCGGGGATGGCAAATGACGACCCTGATCGCCACGCCCTGGCATTAATGTCGGTAATTCTGGGTGAATCGATGAGCAGCCGTCTGTTCGAAGAGGTACGCGAACAGCGGGGGCTGGCCTACGACATACACAGCGGCGCGCAGTTTTACAGCGACTGCGGGGCGTTTCTTGTCGAATCGGGAATCGACCCAGCCCGCATTGACGAGGCCATTCCCGTAATTCTTGGTGAACTCGACAAGATGCGTGACGGGGTGAGTAAAGAGGAATGGTCGCAGGCACGCGAACTCACCAAGGGCCGAATGATGCTACGCATGGAGGAGAGCCGGGCCGTGACAAGTTTTCTTGGCATTCAAGAGCTGTTGCGGAACAAGGTCGAATCTGTTGACGACGTGATAAGCAAAATCGATGCGGTGACTATGGACGACATCAAACGTGTCGCCAATCGGATCATCGTTCCAGAAAAACTGGTCCTAGCGATAGTCGGCCCGTTCGATGACACGGAGCGGTTCGAAAAGCTGCTCAAGTTTAGTTAGCGATTGGCTCCGGTAGTGTTGGGTTCCGTGCGTTCGGTGCGAACCTGGTAACGCAATGCAGCTCTGCCGAATTTGCGGCCCATCACACGGTTTCCAGGCCGACTACTAAAACTCAAAATTCGTTTAAGCGTGTCGGAAAAACGCTAGGGCTCAACGTATTTACCAGCGTAGCTTGCTAGGTATGTTGACAAGACAAGCACCTCCACCCAACTTCAAATGGCAGGCTGAAAACATTCATGCCCTGCGTTCCCACCTTGGTCTCTCACAAACATCGCTGTCACGCGAACTCGGCATACGCCAGCAAACGATCAGCGAATGGGAGACCGGGATGTACGCACCGCGCGGTGCATCTGTAACCATCCTTACGCTACTGGCCGTCAGTTCGAACTTCCCGTTCGAACCGGGTACCAGCGAAGATGAACCAATCAGGCTCGTCTCGCTCAATCAGCCGTCACCGGGCATGGCTCCGCGCCGACTCGCAGATTCAGGCCCTGTAAGGCGGGTTTCCGCCATAGATGCTCCTGCGCAGCGATTAACGTTCGAAGCGGCGAAAGCAGCCCAGACTGATCGGCGGACGGGCACATATAACTCGACATACCCCAGATCGCTTCCCTCGGCTTCGATACACCGAGGCGAAGTACCTATGTAGCCTGTTCGGTCATAACGGAGAGTTCACTTGGCTGCGCGTGCATACATCCTCATCGAAACGGCTGTCGGCAAGACCCACGACGTGGCTGACGCGCTTAAAAATATGCCGTTGATGAAAGCTGTCGATACCGTAACCGGACCGTTCGATATCATCGCTATTGCGGAAGCTAACGACCTTCAGGGGATTGGCGAACTTATCACCAATGGAATGCACAGCGTTCCGGGGATTGTAAAAACAGTTACCTGTCTCTCGGTAAGTAACTAAAACACTGCCATACCGGCCATATGGGAACAGCGGAACCGGGCCAGAGCGAAACAGATTTTGCGCTTCGAGTTCACTCCAGAAGAGTCAGATTTCAGACGCCAACTAAGCGCGTTTCTCGATGAGGCGTTACCTGCCGACTGGCACGGCCCTGCCGACGAATCTCGCGACGACCACTGGGCGCTGAACCAACAGATAAAAAAAGGGCTGGCCGACCGCAGTTGGTTCGTGATGAGCTGGCCTGAACAGTTCGGCGGGGCCGATTCTTCGCCAATGATGAACACCATATTTGCTGAAGAAATGGCCTACCGAAGAGCCCCCGGCCATGACCGGTTTGGCACTCGCATGCTCGGGCCGACCCTGATGATGTTTGGCTCAAAAACCCAGCGAACTCAGCATCTTGGAGCCATCGCCCGCGGTGAAATCCAGTGGTGCCAGGGCTATTCAGAACCGAACTCCGGATCCGATCTTGCCTCGCTTCAGACCCGAGCCGTGCTGAATGGCGATGTGTTCACGGTAAACGGTGCGAAAATCTGGACATCGCTTGCCCACCGGGCCGACATGATGTTCATGCTCGTGAGAACCGACCCTGATGCCGCACCCCACAGGGGTATCAGCCTGTTGCTGGTCGATATGAAAACGCCCGGAATCCAAGTTCTGCCGATAATCAACATGGCGGGCACCCATAGCTTCAATCAGGTCGTTTTCAATGATGTACGTGTGCCGAAGGCCAATCTTGTCGGCGACCTTAACGACGGCTGGCGCGTCGGAATGACTGTACTGAACTTCGAACGCTCGGGAATCGATTACGCGGCGTGGGCAAGGGCTTCGCTGAAAGAACTTGTCGATTACGTCAAGAGCGAGGAATCAGCTGTCACACCGGCAAAAACCGACTCCTCAGTCCGTATCAAACTCGCTGCATTGAACACCGATATCGAAGCGGCACGCCTGCTGTGTTACGACGTCGCATGGCGACAGGGGCAGGGCGAAATACCTTCTTCGGAAGCCTCGATGAGCAAAATCGCAGGGACCGAGGTCTATAACAGAGTGCTGGACTACGGGCTTGAACTTCTGGGCATGTACGGTGCGCTTGAGCCGGGTTCGGATCAGGCCGAACTACAGGGACGTTTTCTGAAAATGCGGTTGTTCTACACATCAGGACCCATTCTTGCCGGAACAAACGAAATCCAGAAAAACATCATTGCGCAGCGTGGGCTTGGGCTGCCGCGAACGCCAAGACCCGAGAACTCCAAAACGCCAGCAAACTGAGAAATTTTGATGGACTTCGGACTCACAGAGACCCAGGAACTCATCCGCGCTTCGGCACGCGAATTTCTGAACGACCGCTCTGGTCCTGCAGTGGTTCGGGCAGTCGCGGAAGGCGATGCCGAGGCTATCGCCAATCTGTGGAAAGATGTGGCGGAACTGGGCTGGCCCGCCCTCACTGTTTCAGAAGAAAATGGCGGCGCGGGGCTTTCTTTTAGCGACCTTGCGGTGCTGCTGGAAGAGCTGGGTGCGAGCCTGGCCCCGATACCGATCACTGAATCAGCGATCACATCACGCCTTCTGGAACGTTACGGCACGGATGCCATCAGGGCCGAACTGCTCCCGCAAATTGCTGCAGGTGACGTTCTGATCACTCCCGCTATTCTCGAAAAAGAGGCTTCCTGGGATGTGCGCGCCTACGGTACCGTTGCGACTCGTTCGGGTGCCAGCCTTGTAATCACAGGCGAAAAGCGGTTTGTTTCGTTCGCAGCCCAGGCGACTCATGCGCTGACCCTGGTCGGGACGGATAACGACGGGCCAGCACTTGTCGTGGTTCCGATATGGAAAGCCGAAAACGTTGAGCAAGTCCAGATGAAACATGTATCAGGCGTCCCGGTATCGACGTTGCGTTTCAATGAAACCCAAGTGCCTGTTTCCAGCATCGTGGCGATAGGCGGCGGGGCCATTGCTGCAACCGAAGAACTGATAGCAGCCGGGGGCGTTGCGCGGTCTGTCCAGCTTGCAGGGCTCGCACGAGCTGTCGTCGGGTCTACTGTGGAATACACTACCGACCGTAAGCAGTTCGGTCGCCCGGTTGGTTCGTTTCAAGCAGTCCAGCACCACATCGCAGAAATGGCAATCGCCGCCAAACAGGTGAATCACCTCGCTCATTCAGCTGCATGGGGATTCTCACGAGATGGCTATTCCGTTCGCAGGGCGGCTCAGGCGAAAATAGCGGCCAGTGAAAAAATTCCTGCACTGTGCTGGACCGCTCATCAGTGTCATGGAGCAATAGGATTCACGTGGGAGTACAACCTGCACCTTTATACTCGCAGGGCCCTGGCCTGGAAAACGGATTTCGGAGATTCGACGTTTTACAAAAATAAACTAGCAACCGCTATGGGTTTATAAGGAATCAAGTTATGTGGTGGACTGCAGAAGAAGAGAAAAGTCAGCTTCGTCAACCCGACTGCCTGTTTTGCAAGATAGTTCATGGCGAACTGCCATCGACCGAGGTCTATTCTGACGATAAGTGCTTCGTGTTCAACGACATCAACCCGCTTGCCAATGTCCACGTCCTGATAGTCCCTCGCGAACACGTAACCTACCTCACCGGGGCCACTGAACAGCACGAACGGTTGCTGGGTCACCTGCTGCGTGTTGGGGCCAGGGTAGCCCGCAAGCTAGGCACAGCAGAGGGCGGTTATCGGCTTGCGATCAATCAGGGTGTCGATGCAGGTCAGATCGTCGATCACCTGCATATACACATACTCGGCGGCGGTCAACTCGATACCCTCGGAACCCCACTTGGCCCCATGTAAATCGGCCGTCTGCTACCGATACTTTGATCTTGACTCGCCGACTGTGATGCGAAAAGGGCTGGCGATGTAGTGCGAGTTTCGCTTCTTTCTGGCACCAGTTTTTCAGCCTTTAAGTACCGCGAGTACAGGCTGTTCTGGATAGCCGCGGCCTTCTCGAATATCGGCATGTGGTCGCTGGTGTGGGGCCGGTTGTGGCTGATGCGGACGCTTACCGGTTCGGAAGTTATGCTCGGCCTTGTGGCAACGGCCACACTCGCCCCAGTTTTGATCTTTTCGATCTGGGGCGGTGTACTTGCCGACCGTTTCAACCGCCTGAAGATCGTGCGGTTCACCCGACTGCTGTTCGCAGTGGCTACTCTTGGGACCGCAGTGTTGATTCAGAGCGGAAATGTCGAACCGTGGCATGTGCTGGCTATATCGGCAGTAACCGGAACGCTGCTTGCCTTCGACATTCCATCGAGGTCGGCCATGGTGGCAACTATTGTTCCCAAAGAACACCTGGCCGGAGCGATAGCACTTTATTCGCTGGTGTTCGGTGCAGCGGCGATTGTTGGCCCAATGCTGTTCGACCCACTGGTTTCAGCATGGGGGCTCGAAGGGCTTTTCTACATCATTGGCACCACGTACCTGCTCACCGTGGTCACATTGATGTTCATGCGCACTGCCGGGCACAAAGTTACGAAAACCAGCAAAACAGTAATTGGCGGGATGCTACAGGGGTTCGTCTATCTCAGGCGGCAGAAATCCATCTCTTCGGTCATCCTGCTCGGAATTACGCTGGGGTTGTTCGGGACATCGTTTGACACCCTGCTCCCTGTTTTCGCCGATGAAATTTTCTCCGGCGGTACCGATATTTTCGGCCAGTTGCTACTGGGAGCCGGCATTGGCGGGCTGGCCGCCACGTTTGCGATAACACTGATCGGCAGGCGCGTGCGACCGGCGCTTTACCTCATCGTCGCCGGGGTGGGGCTAGGTACGGCCCAACTCATATTTGCGCGAATCGACGTTCTTAGTCTCGCCATGCTTATCGCAGGGGTAATCGGCGGGTTCAAGGTCGTTCTCGGAACGATGAACACGACGGTTGTCCAGACTCTTGTTGATGAAGAGTTCAGGGGCCGCGTGATGAGTATCAACCAGCTAACGTGGGGCGCATCGGCACTCGGGGGGCTGCTTATGGGCTACCTCGCTCAGAGGTTCGACGCTCCTACCGCAATGACATTTGGCGGATCAGTGGCGATAGTGGCTACGTTGACAGTGGGTCAGCGATTGCTGCGTAGTTTCGGGGTTGGCTCGCGAAATATCGAACCCGATTCCGAATCTGGCCGCAAGCCCGAAGCGACAGCCAAAAGCCCAACCTGAAACCGGGCTGGTTACTCGCATACGAACGAAAACATTAAGAAAATCGCCCCGAAAACTAATAACTGGGTCGTGTTGATCGTCTCGAGTGTGTCGTTCGACGGCAATTATTAGTTGCGACGGGTCGATCCCTGTGGGCATAATGATCGCGCTCGCCACAGGAAGGTCTGGCATTGGTTCCTGGTAGGTCAGCTCTGAATTCGATTTCTCTCGCTGCACTCCCTTCGAGACCAGCCTGAAAATTCGAAGCAATCACTTGAAAGGAGAGGGCGCTTGCACCCGTTTGCATACGTTGCCCCCAGCACGGTAGAAGAAGCAGTAGCAGTGCTGGATAAACACGGCGATCGAGCACGACCGCTCGCAGGTGGAACCGACCTGCTGGTTAAAGCCCGCGCCAACGTCTGGGAGCTAGATGCCGTCGTCGACATCAAGAATATTCCCGAACTTATGGCCCTGACCGTCGGTAATGACGGTCTGAGCATCGGGGCTGGCGTGCCCTGCTACCAGATTTACGAAAACAGCGAAGTTGCTGCTGGCTACCCGTGCATCGTCGATGGTGCAGAGATTATTGGCGGTATCCAGATCCAGTCACGCGCTGGCCTCGGCGGAAACCTGTGCAACGCCGCACCCTCCGGTGATGGCATCTGCCCTCTCATCGTTCACAGCGCAGTTGCGCATATCGCTGGCCCAAATGGCAGCCGCGAAGTTGCGGTAGAAGATTTCTGCACCGGCCCGAGCCGGACAGTCCTGAAAAAGGGCGAGCTGCTCGTGAGCATCTCGATGCCAAAGCCCCCGGCAAACTTCGGTGCCGCTTACACAAGGTTCATTCCTCGGAACGAGATGGACATTGCTGTGGCTGGTGTCGGTGTCGCAGTCGTACTCGATTCGTCAGGTAAGAACTTCGTATCGGCACGAATCGCACTGGCCTCTGTTGGACCAGTTCCCATTCTTGCTACCGCAGCCGGCGACAGCCTCGCAGGCAAGCCAGTTAGCGACGAGACGATAGCAACCGCAGCCGCGCTCGCCAGGGACGCCGCCACTCCGATTACCGACATGCGCGGGACGATCGATCAGCGCAAACAACTCGTAAAAGTGCTTACCGGCCGCATGATCAACAAAGCCGTCGAACGAGCAAGGGGCTAAGAGAAACACATGACCACTTCATCCCCGAGCATGATTCATGTCAAGACGACCATCAATGGTCAGGTACACGAACTACTCGTGCCGCCTTACATGAGCCTGCTCGATACCCTCCGCGAACTCATAGGGCTTACCGGCACCAAGGAAGGCTGTCTCGACGGCAACTGCGGTGCATGCACAGTCAACGTAGATGGCCGGATCGTCGATTCCTGCCTTGTTCTCGGTGCAGAAATCGACGGCAAGGAAGTCAACACGATCGAGGGTATGGCTACTGTAGACGGGCTCCACCCACTTCAGCAGGCGTTTCTGGAAGAAGCCGCATTGCAGTGCGGTATCTGCACCCCCGGCTTTTTGATCGCCGCCAAAGGGCTGCTCGACAACGAGCCTTCGCCCAGTGAAGGCCGCATAAGGCACTGGCTTGCAGGCAACCTGTGCCGGTGCACCGGATACGACAAAATCATCCGCGCCGTACAAAAAGCAAGCAGCTAGAAGCCGAACGCCGTTTGCTGCCGGTACTTCGCCGGTTGCAAACGCACCAGTTCTGTCCTGAGTTTTTTTTACCTGGGCATGGAGAGAGTAAATGGTCGCAACATTCGAGCCAAAGACCGACTACAAAGTAATTGGTACACGCCCTATCCGGCATGACGGATACGACAAGGTGACCGGCCGGGCAATTTATGGTGCCGACATATCACTTCCCGGCCTGATATGGGGTGTTTGCGTACGCAGCCCTCACGCCCACGCCCGGATCAAGTCGATCGACACATCGGCTGCCGAGGCGATGGACGGAGTTTTCGCTGTAATCACAAGTGCCGACATGCCCAATGCACCCGACAAGCTAGTTGACCTGGGTGAAGGCAGCGTTAATTTCAGCTGGGCTTCGAACAAGCTGATGGCTGGCAAAAAAGTTCTTTACCGTGGTCACCCGGTTGCGGCAGTAGCAGCCGTCGATCGTTACACGGCCGAAGAAGCTGCCCGAAAAGTTGTGGTTGAATACGAAGTCCTGAAGGCCGTCACGAATGTCACCGACGCCCTCGCTCCCGATGCACCGGTAATTCTGGAAGACCTGGTTGGCGACGATCTGGGTGAAGAAGTCAAAAACACCAACATGGCCGAACATATCCGGCATGAGTTTGGCGACGTTGAAGGCGCTATGGCTTCGGCGGCTCACACCATCGAACGTGAATACAACATGCAGATGGTCCACCAGGGCTACATCGAGCCTCATAACGCGACCGCCGTCTGGGATGAGGAAGATCGTATTAAGATCTGGACCAGCACCCAGGGTTCGTTCAGCGCACGGACTCAGATAGCTGGAATTCTCCAGTTAGACGTGTCGAGGGTAAAAGTAACGCCTCTTGAAATTGGTGGTGGGTTCGGCGGCAAGATCCCGGTATATTTCGAGCCAATCGCGGCAATTCTCTCTAAGAAGACGAGACGCCCGGTCAAGATGGTGATGGAGCGGGTTGCAGTGTTCGAGACGACCGGCCCGACGCCCGGCGGAAGAATGGTTATCAAGCTGGGTGCTGATGCAAACGGAAAGCTGGTCGCCGCCACCGCCGACATCTGGTTCGAGGCCGGTGCAAATCCCGGCGCGTTCATCGGCCCTGCCGCGATGTGCATATATGCGCCGTATGAGATCCCAAACACCCGTATCGACGGGTGGGATGTTGTTGTTAACAAGCCCAAGACGGCCCCCTACCGCGCCCCTGGCTCACCGCAAGTAGCGTTCGCTATGGAATCGGCAGTGGACGAACTCTGCCAGGAAGCCGGATGGGACCCGTTGCAGTTCCGCATCGACAATTCGTCACGCGAAGGCACCCGCCGCGGCGATGGCGTACTGTTCTCGAAAATCGGCATGGAAGAGGTCCTCGAAGCCACGAAAGCCTCCGATCACTGGAATTCACCGCTTGGGGAACCTGCCACAGGCAAGAAACGCGGCCGCGGAATCGCCAACGGTTACTGGTTCAACATCGGCCTCAAATCGTCGGCAAACCTTGCTGTGAACAGCGATGGCACGGTTGTGCTTGTGGAAGGTTCGACCGATATTGGTGGCTCGCGAGTTTCTATGGCGATGCACGTCGCAGAAGTACTCGGCCTCGGCGCCCACGACATCCGGCCCTCTGTTGTCGATACCGAATCGGTTGGCTACACGGATGTAACGGGTGGCTCTCGAACGACCTACGCGACCGGATATGCCTGCTGGATCGCGGCAAACAATCTTGTGGACGTACTCAAGAAGCGCGTCGCTGTGTTGTGGGACATCAGTGAAGATGATGTTGAGTTCGGTGATGGCGTGTTCAGTTCGAAAGCCGAATCGGAAAAGACGATCGGGTTCAAGGAACTTGCAGGGAAGCTTGCCGACCTTGGTGGCCCGGCGACTTCAACGGGCAGTGTCGATCTCGAATCGGCTGGCGATGGTTTTGGACTTCACATTGTCGATCTGGACATCGACATTGAAACCGGCAAGACCGATGTCGTTCGCTACACCGCTATTCAGGACGTGGGTACGGCAATTCACCCTTCATATGTGGAAGGGCAGTTGCAGGGCGGTGCTGTGCAGGGAATTGGCTGGGCGCTCAACGAGGAATACTTTATGAAGGATGACGGCTCGATGGCCAATTCCAGCTTCCTCGATTACCGGATGCCGACAAGTCTCGACCTCCCATCGATCGACACGATACTGGTCGAAGTACCAAACCCGCTTCACCCGTATGGGGTGCGCGGAGTCGGCGAAACGCCTATATGCCCGCCCATACCCGCTATCGCAAACGCTATCAACAACGCGATTGGCACCAGGCTTTACAACACGCCCATGAATGCCGGGAGCATTTTGAAGGCTCTTGGCAAATAACTACTTTATAAACGAGTAATTCACCAGATAAGTGATATCGAGGCCGGGAGCTGATTTCAGCTTTCCGGCCCACTTATTTACTAGAAAATCAGGCAAACTTAACCAGGTTCCGAAAACGGGTCAGTATCAGGGCCGATACGGACAGGGTTCAGAA
>CAYLWG010000004.1:15917-26813 GCA_964387235.1 uncultured Dehalococcoidales bacterium | reverse complement strand
GGCAACAACCCGATCAGGCACGATGGCCTGGACAAGGTGACGGGACGCGCCATTTACGGCGGCGATATCAAGGTTCCCGGACTCATCTGGGGTGATGTAGTTCGAAGCCCGCACGCCCATGCCCGGATCAAAAGCATCGATACATCTGCTGCCGCGGCGATGGACGGGGTTTTCGCGGTTCTTACCCATGCCGATTTTCCAACGGCAGATGATCTCACCATTGATGCGGGTGAAGGCACGGTAAACCTTAGACGGGGCCAGGCGAACGTCATGGCCGACGACAAAGTGCATTACAAGGGGCATGTCGTGGCTGCTGTGGCGGCTATCGACCGCAACACGGCGCAGGAAGCCGCCAGCAAGATCAAGGTCGAGTACGAAGTCCTGACGAACGTCTCCGATGTTGATACAGCGATGGCCGAGAACGCCCCGATCATCCTTGAGTCGCTCGTGGGCGATCATCTTGGCGAGGATGTTCCGAACACCAACATTGCGAAAGTCTTTCGTCACGAATTTGGCGATATCGAAGACGCATTTTCCAAATCCGATCTGGTGATAGAACGCACTTTTGCGCTTTCTATGGTCCACCAGGGCTATATCGAACCACACAACGCAACCGTCATCTGGGCAGAAGACGGCAACCTGACCGTCTGGTCCAGCACGCAGGGTTCGTTCGGGGTTCGGTCGCAAACTGCGGGTCTGCTGAACATCCCTGAATCGCGTATAAAAGTGAACTACGTTGAAATCGGCGGCGGTTTTGGAGGTAAGACAGTCGTCTACCTGGCACCAGTCGCCGCCCTTCTTTCGCGAAAATCTGGTGGCCGACCGGTAAAGTTGGTCATGGACCGCCCGGCTGTATTCGAAGCGACTGGCCCTGCGCCCGGCGGCAAAATTCGCATGAAGATCGGTGTCACTAAAGATGGCAGAGTCACCGCTGCCGACACCGACCTGATTTTCGAAGCCGGTGGCTACCCCGGCTCGGCGGTTGGCGCAGCGGCAATCTGCGTATTTGCCTGCTACAACTGGCCCGCTTCTCGAATAACCGGTTACGACGTGGTCGTAAACAAGCCAAAGTCGGCTGCCTACCGGGCACCAGGCTCGCCGCAGGCATCGTTTGCTATCGAATCGGTTGTCGATGAAATTTGCGAGGAGATGGGATTCGACAAAATCCAGTTCCGTCTCGACAACGCTGCTAAAGAGGGCACCCGCCGTGGCGATGGCGTGATGTTTCCTCGGGTCGGTCTTGTTGAATGTCTCGAAGCCACCAGAGACTCCGACCACTGGAAGTCACCGCTTGGTGATGCTCCTGCCGGGAAGGCCCGGGGCCGCGGCATCGCAACCGCTTACTGGATGAACGGCGGGGGGAAATCGACCTGCGACCTGATGCTTCAGGACGATGGGACGGTGATGATGAACGAGGGTTCTGCCGATATCGGTGGCACCCGAACATCGATCGCTATGCAGGCCGCTGAGGTTCTTGGCATTCCGGCCGAGGACATCCGCCCCAGCATCCCCGACACCGATTCGATCGGGTTCACGGGTGTTACAGGCGGTTCGCGCACTACCTACGCGACCGGGCTCGCCGCTTACAACGCAGCTCACCTGCTGGTGGACGAGTTGAAAGACCGGCTCGCCAACCTGTGGGAGACCGAAGCGAGCAAGATCGATTTTGCCGAAGGCGTCTTTTCGTCAGACGGCCAGTCGATTGGCATCCAGGAACTGGCAGGCAAGCTCGACCCGACCGGCGGCCCGGCCACGTCTACTGCATCGGTCAACCCGTCATCAGCAGGAGCGGCCTACGGGGTTCACATCTGTGACTTGGAAGTCGATCTAGAAACTGGCAAGACTGATGTAATCAGGTACACCGCTATTCAGGATGTCGGCAAGGCTGTGTTCCCGTTGTATGCAGAAGGGCAGATCCAGGGCGGAGCAGTGCAGGGCATTGGGTGGGCGCTCAACGAGGAATACTTCATCACCGATAATGGGGCGATGGCGAACAGTTCGTTCCTCGACTACCGCATGCCGACTTCTCTGGACATGCCGATGATCGATACGATTATGATCGAAGTTCCCAACCCCCTGCACCCGTACGGTGTGCGCGGTGTAGGTGAAGTTCCGATCTGCCCGCCGCTCTCGGCTGTCGCACAGGCTGTTCACGGGGCCACGGGCAAGCGCTTCTACGAACTACCGATCAAGCCGGGTCGTATCTTGGAGGCCCTTGGAACGACAGGCGACGATTGATTCACTTTGGCCGGGGCTTCGGCTCTGGCTACGGTAGGGGCAGAATAATGGCGAAGGTCTTTGTCCCGTATGTGCTGCGCAAGTATGCAGACGGCGCGGAAGAGGTAGACATGCCCGCCGATACTCTCGGCGAGTTGATCGATAAGCTCGAAGCTGCCTACCCCGGCATGAAGCGTCATCTGGTTGTGGATGGCGCTCTCAAGCCCGGGCTGGCAGCCGTGGTCGGCCACACTGCGACCCGCCGCGGATTGCTGCAGAAGCTGGATGGCGATGTCGAGGTTCACTTCATAACCGCTATTTCCGGCGGATAATTCACACTCGTTCGGATTTACTCCCCGCTTTAGGCACGTTGATAGAATTGCTGCGCAGCGCATTGCAATCATCGGTCAGAGTGTTCGTGTAAAAATCACGAAGAACAGTCCAGAGACATCACGAAATGACCACTACCGAATCTCCCGCAGTGAACACGACTACCGATTCCGGCTTCGAGGACGGGGTGCTTCTCGACGCAAACTGCAAACAGAAAATTGCCGATGGAATCTCCATAATGCTTGCCGCGGTTGGAGATGGGGTAGATGCCCAGGGCACTGCCGATACTCCAAAACGCGTCGCAAATATGTACGACGAACTGCTTTCCGGCTATAAAACCGACCCCGTCGCGCTGCTCAATGGTGCGATGTTCGATGTCGAGTACGACGAGATGGTCGTTGTAAAAAATATCGATTTCTATTCGCTCTGCGAACACCATCTTTTGCCGTTCTACGGCCAGGTGCATGTCGGATACCTGCCCAGACACAAAGTGGTGGGGCTTTCGAAGATTCCGCGACTTGTCGAGATGTTTGCCCGCCGGTTGCAGGTGCAAGAACGTATGACACAGCAGATTGCTGTAATCATGGACGAGTTGATTGAGCCAATCGGAGTAGGTGTGGTAATCGAGGCAAAGCACCTCTGTGCGGCGATGAGGGGTGTCCGCAAACCAAACACCGTAATGACGACCAGCGCAGTACGCGGCCTGTTTAAAAAGAATTCGTTGACACGCGATGAATTCATGGGTCACGTTCGACAGATCTAGGTCACCACACAGGCTTCTTAGATGAATTCAAACGGAAAAATAGCGCTTGTCACTGGCGCAGGCAGAAGAGTGGGCCGCGCTCTGGCGCTGGCTCTTGGTGACGCGGGGTGCCGGGTTGTTGTTCATTACAACCGTTCAGAAAAAGATGCACAGGAAACCGCCGAGCTGATTAATTCACTAACGCCTGCAGGTGAAGTTCTTGTCGTACAGGCCGACCTTGCAGATCCTGAACAAGTCACAGAACTGGCGTCGTCGGTTGCCGAAAAGTTAGGGCCCATAGAAATTCTGGTGAACAACGCATCGGTATTCGAGCAGGCCGAGTTGAGGAACCTTTCTATCGACGATTGGGACCGTCATTTTGCTGTCAACGTGCGTGCGCCGTTCCTGCTGGCCCAGTTGATGCAGGCGCAACTGTCACAAAATTCGGCTGCAGGGACGGCCGAGCCAACAGCCCCCGAGTCCAGGGCAACGGCCCCCGGGACCAGGGCGACAGCCCCCGAGATTAGGGCGACAGCCCACGGAAAGATCATCAGCCTCAACGATTGGCGCACTGCCCGCCCCGATCACTTCGCATACGGCGTTACGAAATCGGCTCTCTCGGGCCTGACTCGTACTCTTGCGCTGGCACTGGCCCCACACATTCAGGTGAACGAAATCGCGCTCGGAGCTATTCTGCCACCTGTCGATATTGCCCTTGATCGACCGCGAGAAGAGATCAAGATCAACCTTGGCCCCGCCGATAGAATGGGAACACTTAATGAAGTTGCCAGCGCGGTTTTGATGCTTGTACAGAACGACTTCATCACGGGCGAAACTATAAATGTCGATGGCGGCAGACATATTTACTGAGCCGCCAGAATCTCTCGCATTCTCTTTACGCAGAGAACAACAGGCCGATATCCGTTTCATCTAATAGCAATGCCCACCAGTGAATCCCGAAATATCGACACTATTCGTATCGAACAACTCGAACTCGACTGCCTGATCGGCCTCAACCGGTGGGAACGGTTGACAAAACAACGGGTCGTGATTGACATTACGATGGACGTAGATCTTTCGGTAGTTGGCCAGTCCGACTCGATCAAGGACACTGTTGATTATCGAGAGGTGGCGAAAGCTGTCACCGCAGAAGTCACGACGTCGAGTTTCAAACTTGTCGAAGCGTTGGCGGCGCGACTTGCGGGAATATGCCTGGAGAACGAGCGTGTCCAGTCGGTGGAAGTGACTCTGCGCAAACCCGGAGCTGTCAGAAACGCGGCGGCAGTTGGAGTGACGATTCGCCGGGCGCGTTAACTACGAACTGGGCCACTACCGTTGGGCCGCCGTGGCCATTAGGACCATTGGGGCCACCGGTTTATCCAAGAGACCGATAAATCGCCTGAAAAGCGCGCTCGGCTTTTTTCACACTCGCTGTAAGCACCCAGATATCGTCATCACTTGCGCCAATCTCCTGCGCTCTCGCAAGAACGCCAAGCGCGGTAACTAGTTCTTCGGCTTTTTCAGATTGATCTATGTGCATGGCAATATGTCTCGACCGACGTTCGGCTGGTTCGTCGACGAAACCGGGACAATCCTATAGGCGATGAAGATTCAGAAATATAAGTGCTAACACTTAGTTACACCATCAGTTGTGGTACTAAGGGGCTAAATCACTGGATTTTGTGGATTTATCGAGCTTTCGACCACGCTGTGGTCGGCGCGCCGAGCGGGGAAACGGCCGTGGGTTAGCGGCGCGTTACCAAGAAAACAGTGTGCTTATCCGGCACAGGTTCAACTAGAACACAATTGCTCCAGAATTCACAATCTGCATGGCACACATGGCGTCGGTGAGTCGGAATCTCATCATCAACCGCCATATTCCCGCGGGTGGGTGTTGCCGCCGCCAGGGCCTTCACCCTTGCGGGGAACGCTAATCGTCCGCCAGGCCCGAAGCTGCCCCTGCTTCGTCTGGAGATTTTCCGGGGATCCCACGGCGTCCCTTTAGTGGAATTTCGCGAATAAACACCGCCGCTATCACCGAGACGAGTACGAACAGAAATGCGAGAAAGAAGACATCGCCTATCGCATTCGCCAGCGATTCACGAATCGAGTCGAGCACTTTTAGTCCCAGTTCAGCCCCCGATTCGCCCGATGCGGCAAAAGCGCTCATCAGGCTCTCCGACGCTTCCGGTTTTAGCAGTGCGTTCGGGTTATCGATAATCCGCCCCAGTAAAACCGGTGGCACAGCGTCGAACGCTTCAGCCGGCAGGTTCACCTGCATCTCGGTCTTGAACTGACGAATTACGTACGAGCCGAACAGTGCCAGCCCGATCGACCCGCCCACCGACCGGAAGAACTGCGCAGAAGAAGTCGCAACCCCCAGAAACTGCTGCGGAACGGAGTTCTGGATGGCGGTCGTGTAAATCGGGAACGAAGTTCCAAGGCCAAAGCCCATGATTACGGCAGAAGTAAGCGCGTATCCGTTAGTTGTATCGCCCGTTACGCGGCTCAACATAAACAGCCCCGCCGCCATGATCGCAAGGCCGAGCACGCCCTGTATTCGGTAATGACCTCCGGTGCGTGAAAGTATTTGCCCGCTGATGGCCGCGCCAAATACGATTCCGAGCATCATTGGCGTAAGGAAACTGCCGCTTTCAGTTGGCGATGCCCCGAGTACGCCCTGGAAAAACAGCGGCACAAAGAAAATCGCGCCAAACATCGCGAGCCCTGTCAGGAACGAAACGAACAGCCCGATTCCGACGATTCGGTTGCTGAATACCGACAGGGGCAAAATCGGGTTGGAAATTCTCGATTCGTACAGCACGAATACGACCATCATCGCAGCGCTTAACGCAAGGGAACCAATGACCTGCGGCGATGACCATCCGAACTGGTTGCCGCCCCATGACAGCCCCAGCAGCAACGGAACTATAGTGAGGACGATCAGTGCTGCACCGGCCCAGTCGATCTTGCGTGTTGGGCCATTTCGCTTTACGTCGGGGAACATGCGAATAAACAGGGCGATTATGGGGATGCCGAGCGGGATATTCACGATGAATATCCAGTGCCATGAAAGCTGGTCAGTGATAATTCCGCCCAGAGTAGGGCCAAGCACCGACGATACGCCAAACATCGCTGCGATTATTCCCATGTACTTGCCGCGTTCAGATGGAGGGAACAGGTCGGCGATGGTGACGAACGACAGGGCCATAATCATCCCGCCTCCAAGGCCCTGCATCGCTCTGAAAGCTATCAGTGCGTTCATCGTTGGCGATGTTGCCGCCAGTGCCGACCCGACGAGAAAAATCGTTATACCGCCGACGAACAGCCATTTGCGACCGTAAACATCAGATATTGCCCCGGTAATAAGCACTACCGATGTCGAGGCGACTATGTAGGCAGTAGAAATCCAGGTGAACCGGTCAAATCCGTCGAGATCGGATACGATTCGCGGGATGGCTGTAGCGACGATTGTTTGATCGAGCGAGGCGAGGAACATCGCCAGCATCACGCCGATCAAAGTCAACCGAACCTGCCGGGGTGTTAGCCCCGGGCCCTGCCAGTCGCCCACAAAAGACCCAGCCCGTGATTCCGACAATTTTTTATCGCCTCATCTCAAATATGGGTGACTCAAAATTCGAATTGCCCTCTGACTATCCACGTCGGTTTTGATCGGACGTAACATCTCTCAGCCTTACTCGCGGCTCTTCAGTCGTTCCAGATGCAGTCAACTCAAAATGTATTGGACGTCTGGAAGATGACAAACGGAATTCGATAGCGGTCAGTTTAAGGGCCAATCGCGCCAGCTGGTCTTTGCCACTAAGTCCAGCCTTAGACCTTCGAATCCAAACCGTAGATATCTTCGAAGCACTGATGTCGCGTGCATGCTCTCTCCTCGCCGCATCATCAACATGAATCCAGACCGCGTTATTCCTCCCACACCAATCAATAATCTCTGGGTCTTTGACCCCGCGCCGTCCAAACACATCTTCTATCGTGTGAACAGAATACCCAACCAGGCTCAGCGCCTTGGCGACGCCGGGAACTAATGATTCGTCCAGTAAAAAGATAATCGGATCACGCTGCGAGGGAACGCTCCCAAGATATGGCCGTTTCGACATCTACTCCACTTATGGCATACATATTGGCGATTGATTCAATTGAATCCCCCGCCTGGGCCATGCCAAAAACGGCTCCGGTCGGAATACCAGTACCTGAAATACAAGATTGACCAAATTGAATCTCTGGATCAAGGAGTATCCCTTCACGTGGACTCCACAGATTGGCTACTCGCATCGAATTAAATTTCAACCCATGAATGGGAATCAGTTGTTCGCGCAGCATGTCCATTGCCAGTTGACCGTGACGGGATGCGGCAATCAATTGCCTGTGCATTTCAGCGAACACGTCGCTGCTTTCAGTCCACATCTGCTCTACAGCAAATGGTCTTCGATACTTCGTCTCTCGTCTCAGCCAATCCTCAGCTATCCGGATTTTTGGAAACGTAACACCGGCAGCACGAAGCGTTGCAATTACCCTCATTGAAATCAAATCTTCAAAGGTAAGCGTCATTTCTCGGCCAGACCTCTCGGATAATTCCAAATCCGAGTAACCGTTCTGGATCCAGCGAGTTATCCGCCTCGATGTTGTAGAGGACGAAACCACATCCGATAAATCCGCCCGTATGTATCGCGCTGCGTCAATAGGTCGGTATAGCCCTGTGAAAACTTCGATCAGTTCATTGCCCCCCAGGCTGCCGTTACACTATTTAGAACTGTTGTTCTGAATAGTGTAACGTGTGGAATAAGAACGTACATTGTCGATGCGTACACGATAAAACGAATCCCGTCCCGATTCGCTTCCAATCTACTTGCTTCCCAGCGTGCAGCCCCAATCTGCGCTTTACAGCCGTTCTTTCATCGCTGTAAACACCCGTTCCGGGCTCATCGGCAAACTGTTCATACGCACCCCGGTCGCATCTTTAATCGCGTTGGCTATCGCGGCTGGAGGAGGAATGATCGGCGGTTCGCCTACGCCCCTGATCCCGAACGCTCCATCATCAGCGGGCGTTTCGAGAATCACGCAATCGATCATCGGCAGGTCGAGCGCCGTGGGCATCCGGTAATCGAGGAACGAAGCGTTGCGCATCAGGCCTTGATCGTCGAACACATATTCCTCCGAAAGTGCCCACCCGATTCCCTGAACGGCCCCGCCCTGCATCTGGTTCTCGACCTGTGTCGGGTTGACGCATTTTCCGACATCTTGAAACAGAGTAAAGCTGGTCAACTGGACCTTTCCTGTGTCGGGGTCGATTTCGACATCGGCAACCGCCATCGCGTAACCGTTAGCCGGTCGCATATCGGGGTCGTTCGAAGCCGTTGCCACGATGTTTGAACCGTTCTTCGTCACCGCCGCCCCGGCATCTTTGAAAGAGACCTTCGAATCCTGGTTGTCACGCGCAAAGAAGTAGCCGTCTGAATACTCGACATACTCGGCATCAACACCGAACCTGACGGCCATTTTTTCCTTCATCTGCTGAATAATCGAACTTCCAGCCTTGAACACCGCCTGACTCAGCGTCCGCGTGATCCGTGATCCCGCCGCGTTGCCGGTGTACGGGATGCTATCGGTATCGACGGTATGCACGTTGACTTCGTCGGGTTCGATTCCCAGTGTCTCGGCCGCTATTTGGGCCGTCCCGGTGCGAATACCGTGCAGATCAACCGCGCCGATAGCAACATCGACGCCGCCATCATGGTTAATCATGATTCTGGCACTAGAAATTTCGATTCCGCAGGGCCACCAGCCGATTCCCACGCCCCGACCAACAGGCCAACCGTTCGCACTCTTTTTCATCGGTCGCGTGTAAGCGTCTGATTTTTTTACTTCCTCGAGCATTTCGACGATGCCCAGACGTGTGAATTCCACATCGTCTACGTTGCGGTCGCCGGTCTTAGACGCGTTCTTGATCCGAAAGTCGATGGCATCCATCCCGATCTCCCCCGCAAGCTCGTCCATAGCCGACTCGCAGCAGAACGTGGCGACGGTTGCTCCCGGTGCCCGGTATGCCGCAACCCGCGGTGCGTTGGTTACAACATCATAGGCATCAACTTTCGAATGCTCGGGCTGGTAGCACGCGAATATCGTTTGCATGCCCCGAAGGACAGGCGACCCGGGGAAGCCGCCAGCGCCGAAAACCAGCCGTGCCTGCGCCGCTTTAAGTGTGCCGTCTTTTGTTGCGCCCAGCTTCACGGTTACGACTGCGCCCGAAGCCGGGCCGGTGGCCTTAAGCACCTCTTCACGGGTCAGGACAATCTTCACGGGTTTGCCAGATTTGCGGGACAGTATCGCGGCGACCGGGGTTATTCGCGGCGTATTTTTCGCCCCAAATGCACCACCGACCTCAAGGGCTGTGACTTTGATTTTGGAAACATCGACTTTGAGCAGATTCGACATGTTCTGGCGGAGCGGGAACATGCCCTGCGAGTTGGCCCAGACTTCGATACGCCCATCAGCGTGCCAGTGGACTGTCTCGGCTTCGGGTTCGATGTAACCCTGGTGCACGAGTGCGGTCCGGTAGGTGCGTTCGACGATTACATCGGATTCAGCAAAGCCCTTTTCGACATCCCCCCTGCCGCCTTCCATGTGACCGGCGATGTTGCTTGGCACGTCGTCTGAACCCGATAGCGACGTTGCGATAAGCCCTTCGTGAAGCAGCGGCGCATCGGGCGACATGGCTTCGATCGGGTCGGTGACGGCGGGCAGGACTTCGTACTCGACCTTTACGAGCCGGGCAGCCTCTTCAGCGATATGGATATCTGTGGCAGCGACGGCGGCGACCGGGTGGCCTTCAAACAGCGCTTTGCGGCGGCCCATTATGAGATTGGCTAAAAATTGGATGCCGATCTCGACCTCGCCTGTATCGACATCGCCAGAAACGTCTGATGGGAAGTCGGCAGCCGTGCATACCGCCTCGACCCCCGGCATGGCTTCGGCCTCTGTGGTATCGATAGACACGATGCGGGCGTGTGCGTAAGGGCTTCGCACTATTTTTCCGAATAGCGACCCCTGGGCAGTGAAATCGGCACCGAAAACGGCCTGGCCGGTAACTTTCTCGGCTCCGTCTACTTTTCGGTAACGCTTACCGAACTGCTTGAACTCAAGCCCATCGGAATTTTTACGAAGTTCAGTAGTCAAAGGAAGTCCTGCTAAAGCGATAGAAAATGTTCATTCGAAAACGAAACACCCGAAGCGTTCAGATCGGATCGGGAACACACGTGCGTCAAGCCCGCTACTTTACCAGAGGGAGATTCGGTCGAAAGGTAGTACCCGTAAGAGGTTGCGTGACGGTGCAGCGGGTGTATCCAATGAGGTTCCTTGGCTCCGCTCGGGAAATCTAACCAACGCTACCCGTCAGGCGAAAAGCCAACGCACAATTTCCCGACCCCTGTGGAGGGATCTCGCGGACTACAAGATAGCCTGCCAACCGAATCTCTACGCCTACAGAGCGGTTGTTTATCGATGGCACTGTGTGTATCCAACGAGGTCCCTCGGCTCCGCTCGGGAAATCTAACCAACGCTACCCGTCAGGCGAAAAGCCAACGCAC
>CAYLWG010000004.1:0-15817 GCA_964387235.1 uncultured Dehalococcoidales bacterium | reverse complement strand
TATCGATGGCACTGTGTGTATCCAACGAGGTCCCTCGGCTCCGCTCGGGAAATCTGACCGATGCTACCTGCCAACCGAATCCTGCGCGCCCGATCACTTCCGCTTCCGTTGTTTCTGGGTGCGCTCGGCCTCGAACTGGTCGTGCGGCGGAACTTCTTCACCGACGATGTATAACCAGACGTACGCACCCATGTCGCCCAGAAACTTGAACTGCTTTCGGAGGTCTCTTACGAGATCCCAGAAGGTGTCGTGTGAGCGAAGATATTTCTGGAAAGTCCCAAACTCTTCGTCGAGTTCGATCATCCGGCGGGCGTTATCGGTTATCGCCTGCAACTTCCTTCGATTGCGGATGACCCGCTTATCATCAGTCAGCGCATCGACGGCCATCTCGTCCATTGCGGCGACTGCGCCGATCTGGAAGTCGTGAAATGCTTCCCGCGTGGTCGCCCACTTTGCCTCGACGACCTTCCATGACATGCCGCTCTGGAAGACCGACTTGCTCATGATTTCAAGGTAGTCGTCAAGGTTCTCTGGCAGAATTTTGGCAGGTGCTTCACCTATCGGCATTTCTTGTTTCTTTCTGGTCTGATCTGGTCTGACCTGATCTTGTCTTCCAAACCTGTCCGTGCCAGCCCGTTCAACTGTCCTCCGAAAAACATCGGATGCCAGTTATGATCTGGCAGTCCCATCTGGCGGCAGCTGGTCGAATCAACAGAACCGGGGCCATTCCACCCGCGCCGCGTCCAGAGCGAAGATTATCCTTTCTGCACCGCGATCACTAATCACGCCCGACGCACCACTGAAAAACATCCGATGAACGAATCATCAACCGAACTAAACACGCAGGCCATCAGAACCGAATTCGCACGTCAATTCGCAGACGGCCTGCATTCGTGCGCGTCGCTCGCAGTGTTCAAGGACGGCAAGCTGGTTATCGACCTAACGCAGGGCGCACCGCACGCACGTCCGCTGTTCAGGGTGTTCTCAATGGGCAAGCCGCTGGCGGCGGCGGTGCTGTGGCGGTACAAAGCCCGCGGGCTGTTTGACTGGGACACACCGGTTGCTGAATTCTGGCCGGAGTTCGGGACGCGCGGCAAGGCGGCAATCACGATTGGGCACGTCCTGTCGCACACCGCCGGGCTTGCTTCGCATTCCAGCATTCCACCGGCCGATTACACCGACTGGGGGCGAGTGATCTCTCATATCGAGGATATGACGCCCGCGACCGAACCGGGCTCGGCCGTCCACTACCACTCCCGGACTTTCGGCTGGTTGGTGGGCGAGATCGCGGCCCGGGTGTCGGGCCTGTCGTTCGACGAGGCGTTTGCCCGCGAGGTCACATACCCGCTCGGGCTGAGGGACACTTCGTTCACCATCGATCCCCCCGAGTTCGGCAGGGTAGTGCCACTTGAGATGGCCGATGACTGGGACGATAAAGACCTCGCCAGGGACATGAACATCATTCTCCGACATCAGGTGATGTTGCCGGCTGGATCTCTCATGACGACCGCCCCCGATGTTGCGAAGTTCTACAGCGTTCTTTCTGGCGATGCCGTGATGGCGGGCGTATCTGGCAGGGGCAGGGTGAACGGAGTGCCCTGGCTGCCTGAAGAAATTATCGATCAGGTGACGGCTCTCTGGGCAGAAGGCCCGGATGCGGCATCCGGTCATTACTCAAGGGCGGGGCTTGGCGTCCGCCTGCCGTCCTCGCCTCCAAACCAGTACGCGAGCGCAAACGACCACGATACGGTCGGGCATGGCGGGGCTGGCACCTGCACCGGGTGGGCAGGCCTCGACAGCAATGTTTCGTTTGCTTACATCACGAACCGATTTCAGCTTGAGGAATCGAACCAGGAGCGGCTTTATGCAATGTCGCTGGCAGTGAGGAAATCGCTTGGGATGGCGTTAGACTCTCAGACGATGCAAGCCGTGGGGCAGCCGATAGCACCGCTCGGCCTCTCGATCGAGAACAGACGGTTTCCACCGGAGCAGAGCATGCCGGGTCGTGTTGAACGGGTATTTCCTGGCAAAGACTGGCAGGTGGCCGAACCAGAAGAACTCGGAATGGACCGCGGCAGGCTGACTGAGGCTGCAAGGTTTCAGGCTGAAGATGCTGGCAACAGGCCGTACAGAATCCTCGTTGTACGTCGTGGAAAAATAGCTGCCGAATGGAACCACGGGGTTGACTCGCTCGAAAAAGCTCCGCAGGCCTCCGCATCCAAGTCGACATTTTCGTGCGTTCTCGGGATAGCGATACAAGAAGGCATAATTTCCTCAGAAAACGACCGGGTTGCCGATTACTACCCGGAAATGCTCGATATCGCACCGGGCGAAGGCCCAAAACCCGGCCGACACGCCTTTCCCGAGAACGATGGCATAACGTTCCGCCAGCTAATCGGAAACACATCGGGATACATGAAACCCGGCAAAGCCTCTGGAAAAACATTCAACTACCAGACGTTCGGGATGAACATCCTGACTCACGCCGTGGCCTCGGCCTACAGCCTCTACAAAACCTCTGAGCCCGAGCGGGGCGCGGGTTTCGGGACACTCACCGAGTGGAAGATACGAAATCCCATCGGAGCCACATGGTCGTGGCAGTACAAAAATTTTGATTTACCTGAAGAGGCCCGGATTGACGTGTTCGGATATTTCACCGGATACCAGATGACCTCGCATGATATGGCCCGCCTCGGCTGGCTATGGCTGAACCGTGGCAACTGGAACGGTTCGCAGGTAGTGCCTTCCAATTGGATCGACAGGGCCACGATGGTTTCCAGTGAAATCGTCGAAAACGAACCGGAGGAGCGCCACGTCTACGGACTCGGGTTCTGGTGCAACGACCAGGGCCAAATCTGGCCCGACCTTCCGAGAGATTCGTTCGCAGCAAGCGGCGCGGGCAATCAGCACATATGGGTCTGCCCGAGCCTCGATCTCGTCGTTGTCCAGTCGCCCGGCACATACCCGTCACAGGGAGCGTTCGATTCTCCAGAGCAGGTCGGGTATCGCAGGGCAATGCAGGGTTTACTTGGCAGAATCGCAGGTTCGGTTACGTGATAATCACGCTGCCGTAGTTGTAACAATACGAAGATCGAGCGCCCTCGCATCTCGAATCGATCAACCGCTGCTGGTATGCTGCGGCCGGGTAGTTCGAGTTCGCATCTGACGAGTTCGAGGCCAGGCCGGATAGTTTGCGCACGAGGGAAATAGATGGGTGATCGATTCTTTGCACTGAGCATTGCCGGGGGGCGGGGTGAGAGATTGCGCCCACTTACCGACAACCGCCCGAAGCCGATGGTCGAAATCTACGGCAAGCCCATCATCGGCTACCAGGTCGACTGGATGAAGGCGCAGGGTGTCACCGACGTAATGTTCCTGTGCGGCTACATGGGGCACATGATTCAGGACTACTTCGGAGATGGATCAAAGCACGGCATCACGGCCCACTATTCGTTTGAAGAAACACCGCTCGGCCGGGGTGGTGCGATCAAACAGGGGTTGTCGAAGGTTCCTAAAGATGTCAAAAACGTTCTCGTCTCCAACGGCGACGTAATCACAAATCAACCGCTTGCGCCAATCGCCGAACTGCACGAAAAAACCGGGGCCACAGCAACGATGATGCTGGTCCCATACCCGAACCACTACGGTGTGGTGGAATCGGACGACCAGGATATCGTGACCCGGTTTGTTGAGAAGGGCAGCATCCCGTTCTGGATCAACGCTGGCGTGTACCTTTTCGACCGGAAGATCGAATCACTGCTACCGGACGTTGGCGATCATGAAACGACCACGTTCCAGAATCTTGCGAAACAGGGGCGGCTCGCCGCGTATCGCTCGGAAATGGCGTGGACCAGCATAGAGAGCCCGAAGGACCTGAGCGATATCACCGATCGGATACGTGAAGGCCGGTTGACACTGGCCGGGTCTTGACAGAACAGCCGGGTGCATATGCAATCGCCTTGCTACCGCTAGCGAGAGGTAGAGTTTGCGAGCCCCAGACAGCTTGTATGGCGGCAATTAAGACTCGGCAAACAGCCTTAGAAGATCGTGCCGCGAGATCATCCCTACCGGCTTGCCGTCAACAAGCACCGGCAGGTGGTGTACGCCTGAACCCACCATAATCTTCGCCACTTCGGCCAGGTGCGTGCCGGGACTAATCGTTTTCACGTCTTTGTTCATCGCATCGCCGATGAGTGTGCTGCGAGTTTCTCGAATGACCTCTTCGATATTCTCAGGGTCGCCAAGTTCGCTTCCCAGAATCCTCAGCACCGACTGTCGAAGAAAGGGCATCACCGATTCTTCAGGCAGGTATTTCGATTCGGACAATAGTCCGATAAATTGCCCCCCGGTATCGACGACCACGAGCGAGCCGATGTTTTTATCGAGCATCTCGGCAGCGGCTTCAGAAACGGGTCTGTCAGGTGCGATGGTCACAACCGGCGAGGTCATAATTTCGCTTGCTAGCGTGGTGATCATAAATCCTCTTGCGTCCCGGGCTTAGTCGGGCTTCTGACCAGATATTTTACGCGGACAACTATAACGTCAGAAGCGGGTGACAGAAGATGGCAGGCTACTCGATGTATCCTGTGTCAACGATATGACTACAACGGAAGCAGGGCGTGATGGTCACAAAAAAAACGAAAACTGAGCAGGCCTTTAGTGTCATCGAGCCGTTCATAGAGGAGTGGGAAGAACGCTCGAGCGATGAACACGCGGCGTTCCGCGATTGGGCGGTGGGACAGATTCTCTGGGATGACATGCTGTCCACAACAGATATTACCGACATTACTGCCTGTGATGCGAAGGACGATAAAGGAATTGACGGTTGGTTTGTACGTAGCGAGAGATCAATCCACACAGTGATCATATTTCAATCCAAAGATACTCAGCCCAAGCCAGAGGACCTGAACAAACTTGTCGACGGATTCACATCTCTTTTTGGGACCGCATCTGCATTAGAGCGGTCAAGTGCAAACACTGAGATTTTGACCCAAGTGGATAATCTTGACCAGCTTCTTGACGATCCAAACTCGTCTATCGAAGTCGAGTGTTGGCTGCTGACTTCACGAATCGCTCAGGGTAATTTGCGGAACCGCGCAAGTGCGCTCGGTTCCAGCCAAGGTTCCGTGGTCCTAAATGAGATCACTTGTTCCGTCAGGTACTACGTGAAGGATGTTCAGGACATGGCGGACGATATCAGAGTCCTTCACAACGTCCCAATTGACCGTGAACTCGAACTCGCCGATGACGATTTTTTTCAGTTCACAACCCGGAACAGCATCCTGACGATTTCTGCACAGATTCCTGCGATCACGATAGCACGATGGTTCGATAAAGAAAGAACCAATTTGTTCAGGCTAAATCCGAGGTATTACCAAGGCTCTACAACCAAATACAACAAGGAGATACTTGAAACGCTAGTTGACTCCACGAATTCACAGAATTTCTACGTTTACAACAACGGGGTGACCATTATCGCCTCTGGGGCGGCGGTATCACCTCATCCAACAAAAGCTGGTCGCTCAATCATTCGACTAAAAGACCTTCAGATAGTCAACGGGTGCCAAACCACGGCCACTCTGCATCATGCTTGGAAGCGGAATCAAATCGACATTAGCAAAATCGAAGTCCCTGTACGAATCATTGAATCCCACAGCGTCATCGCACCAGCGATCGCGAGGGCGACCAACAGCCAAAATCCGATGAAACCAGTGGACTTTCGATCGAATGATCCCATCCACGTGCGATTACATGCTGAGTTCCGAAAGTTGAATCCCGCATGGTTTTACGAACACAAACGTGGTGTATGGAATGCCGAATATAAAAGGTCTGCGGACAAAAAACCGTTTACAGACGGAGCTATATTCGGAATCAGAAGAATCCAAATGATGGACTTGGGGCAAGCAGCCTACGCTTTTTTGGGTCATCCGAGAAAGGCAGTAGAAAAAGCGGCTGAAATATTCGACTCGAATGCGACTTACGCTTCAGTCTTCTTACCCCGGATTACGGCTCCTCAACTTTTGTTGCCATACATAGTTTTCATACAGGCCAATCGAATGGCCACAACCAAAAAAAACGAAGGCGTTGAATTCGCCACTTATCTCCGCTACCCGATGTGCTACTTAGTTTCTTCGGGTTTGGCCATTCTGGCAGGCAAAAAAGGGCTTGCATACTTTTCGCGTCCTTCATCGGTGCAACTTATCGATTCCGCAGAAAAATGGAGTGAGGAATTATTCAGATTGGCATTTGACGAACTCGAAAAAGAGATGAGAACCCAGTTGCTGAAGGGGAGTGGTGCGCGCAGTGTAGTCCGGACGAATTGGTTGCCAGCCGTTGTTAAATCATTTGAGGCCCGATTGCTACAGCGGGTAAGTGACCAAGATGCGGTAGCAAAAACAATGGGTGCACCGATCGGCGCACAGGGAATTAGGGCTGCGTTTCCGTTGAAAATCAGGGTGGGTCACAGTGGATGATGTTGCCCTGACAGATCGGATGCGAGGCAAATTGCTCAGTGAGAAGTGGCCCCGTGTGTCTGAGCAGTGGGCTCTGACCAGTTGCTATCAGGCTGGTTGAAGGGCCAGTGCCTTACGTGCGAACCTGGCAACCTTTATCGACGCTACGGGAATGTTCTCCGACGAGGTGTCCACGGTAATGTCGTAAAGTTCCGGGTCGTCGGGCCGTGCGCCATGAACATCGCCAAAGTATTCAAGTTGAAGCTTTTCGCGCCGCCCGATAGTCCGTTCGGCATCTGCCACCGACTTCAGCCCTTCACTCCTCATTACTCGCCGCACCCGGTCATCCCAGGAGGCGAAAACCCCTACCTTCAGCACCGTGCGATCCCCTGCCTCCAGACAACCTGCTCGGTGGACCAGGACTGTCTTGCCGAGATCAAACAGGCTATCGACGCTCCGTATCTGAGATTCCGCGTGCTCTTCGGTATGTACCGTCGTCGGGCCATAGCTATCCCACGTAAGCGGGAGGAGAAGTTCCTGCGGCACGTTGAAATACGGATCTCCTATTGCGTTTCCAAGTGCAAACCCCGAAACAGCACGCTCGACCAACGTCCAGAACCGGTCGATAAAACCTGCCGGTGCGTCAACATTTTCACCAGCCACGCCACGCGGCAGGGCAAGTCGGTCGACATAGTCGAAATCGAATATGCGCGCTACTCTCAGGCCAAGCTCCGGGGCCCCTGCACCTATGTGTCCGTCTACCGTTATCACAGACATTTCAACCGCTCCCGTTCTCTTTCGAGTGCCGGTCTGCATCCTCGTCTGAAAATTCAAGCGAGGTCCTGAAAAGTTGCCACATTGCGACCGCGTTTTCGCCCAGCGGGTGCGTCGATGGGTCAAACAACCATCTCGTTACCGCCGATTGGATCATCCCGTAAAAGATCATGGCTGCAGCACCGGGCGAAACAGTCCTGTCGATCTCTTCTCTTTCGATTCCCTGAGAAATTACTTCTGATATCAGCGAGAGATATTTTTCGACCAGACGACGACCGGCGGAGCGCACTCGTGGCTGGCCGAACTGGGCCGCCTGTGCGATGACGACGAACGATATTCCCTGACGAAGTTCGATATACGACACATGAAGTTGGAGTATGTGTTCAAGGCGTTCCAGCGCATGGCGGTCGGAACGTGTCGCACGAGAAATCGCCTGGAATAGCGATTCTTCGACTTCCTGGATAAGAAGTAGGATGACCTCTTCTTTCGAGGCCACATGCCGGTATATCGCGGCCTCGGTCACCCCAACCTTTGAAGCAATGCCCCGAATGGTCAGCGCATCGATGCCGCCGCTCGCGATCAACTCGCGCGCAGCCTCAACTATCTGTTGCTGACGTGTCTGGTGGTCTAGTCGGGTGCGTGTCGCCATGGCGTTTAACCAATCGACGTGCGGTTGGTGCGTACATGTTAGTCACCGTTCACATACTTAGCAACTGAATCGAGGCTCACAAGATGAGACCATCGAACCTCGTACCGGGCGGTTGGTGCGGTGTTGTGGCTGCCCTGCCACGTGTCGTTCTGTACAAACATCTTCGCAACCTGATCTAAACGCGAAGCGGCCCCGACAAAATCGGGGCCGCTTACGTAGTTTCGGAAAACTCAGGAATCTAATCCTAAGAACCGTCACCGGGGTCTTGAAGGTATCTCAATAGCTCGCTTCCGGGGTCGAGAATGACCGTCGTCTGCGTATCCATGAACACCCTGTAGGCCTGAAGCGACCGTCGGAACGCATAGAACTCAGGGTTTTTACCGAGTGATTCGGCAAGAATGTTGATCGCTTCCTGTTCAGCCTCACCCCGCAGGAGTGCCGACCGGCCCTCTGCGGTTTCGAGAATGATGTTGATACGGCGATCGACATCAGCACGAATCTCGGAATCTCTCTGCGTACCCTCGGCCCGCAGTCCGCTGGCGATCCGTTCACGTTCTGCTTCCATTCTTGAGAAAACGCTCGATTCAATGTCGGGCGGGAAGTCTGCTCGTTTTATTCGCACATCAACGATTATGATCCCGAGTGATGCCCGAATATCGACGGCGTAATCCACGCCAAACTCCCCCAGCGCAGCCGGATCCCCATCGAGGAGCGCCAGTTCGTTGCCTGTGGCAGGGCGGCCCGATAGTTCGTCTCCGGTATCTTCGTCGATAGTGACGAAGACCGACTGGTGGTCTAACGTCCCAAAATCCCGAAGCAATTCTTCACGCGAAATCTCAAGCCGGTTGCTGGCCGCAGTGACCCGGTTCATGATGTCTTCACGTTTCTCCGATATCACCTCGCTTTGGAGATCGCGAGCCACTTCCTGCCGGAGCTGCGCATTGACGATGTCGCTAACGCGCGTAGCAGCCGCTCCTTCATTACGGAGTGCCTGGAAAAACAGAAGCGGATTAATTATCCGGTATCTCGCATACGAGTCGATGACAAGGTTCCGCTTGTCTTTTGTAAGCAACGAAGCCGGGTTAACGTCCACTCTTAGCAGACGTTTGTCGAACTTGGTCACTTGTTCTGCGAATGGTGTCTTTACCTGTAGTCCTGGCTGGCTGTGCGACCGTTTGAACTCTCCGAACCTTGTAACGATCGCCAGCTGGGTCTCGTCGACTATGAACAGAGTTTGCGGAACCACAATCACGATAGCCAGAAGAATGACGATCAGTGGGATAGCGAGCTTATTCATTACTGGCCCCCTCCCGCGCCGCTGATGATGGTTCCCGCATTAGGCGTGGAGCCATCAAGTGGCAAGAACGGCAACACCGATGAATCGGAGAGAATGAATTTCTTGATTCCGGGCAATATATCTTCCATTGCTTCCAGGTAAAGCCGCTGACGAGTAACCTCGGGCGACTTCAGGTAGGCCTCCAGGATGGCGTCGAAACCATCGGCTTCACCCTTTGCGCGGGCTATACGACCTGTCTTGAAACCTTGAGCTGCTTCTGTGACTTTAGCCGCTTCACCAGTGGCTTTCGGGATTTCCGCCGCCTGATAGGCCTCGGCCAGGTTAATCAGCCGCTCTTTGTCCTCACGTGCACGCACAACATCTTCAAATGCCGATTGCACTTCAAGCGGCGGGTTGACGTTCTGCAACAAAACCTGCAGGACATCGATCCCGGTTTCGTATTGGCGTGCCAGTTGGCGCATTTTCAACAGGACGTCTGTCTGAACCTGTTCTTTCTCGGTCGTCAGTACGTCGTCAATGTTTCGTGCGCCAACAACCTGCCGTACCGCCGATTCTGCGATGTCCCGCAGGGTTCGGCCATCAGGCCTCCCTGCGGGTATACCGCGGTCCGGGTCACCTGGGTCATCTACATTAAACAGGAAATTCGGAAGGTCGGAAATTTTGTACTGGATCACTGCCTGTACGTCGACAATGTTTACATCGCCCGTAATCATCAGCGATTCATTGGTGACCGACTGGGCCACTGTGAAGCCATCGGCTCCCGACCTGAACCCGAGTTCAAGTCGCCGGGTGGTAGTGACAGCCAACACGTCGCGTTGACCTATCGGGCCGGGGTAAAACCAGTGCAGGCCGCTCGTTTGCGTTCCCGTGAACTTTCCGAACGTCCGGAGCACCGCTTCCTGGTCGGGGCCAACCGTGTAGAAACCGGTTGCGGCCCATATGATCGCGATCACCGCTATCGCCGCGAAAATCAATCCGACGATACCGCCCCCTCCAATGCCGGGTATCTTCGGCATCGATGCCCGAAGCCGTTCAATGACCTCTTCAAAATTGAGTTGGGTTTCTTCCTGTTGTGGTGGCCGATACATCTTGTTATCTGCTACCTGACCGTCTTGAGTTGACGCCGCCATCGCATCTCCTCGCACCAGCAACTAACCATGCCGATACGTTACGTATTGTTCATTCGCCTGCCCGGCAATCACAAAGGTGCTGCCCGGACATGCCAGTAAATTCTTGACTTTTCTCTGGCCCGCTACCGGGCCGTTTGCAATTACAACCGGCAAGTATACCGACGAAGCGGGCAATCTTTTGGCAGAACACACATGAGTCGGGTATACGATCATGCGATTTTCGGCAAATTATTCGCTTTCTTCGAGCCTTATTCCCCGCTCGGTAAGCAGCTGTTCAAATTCTTTATACGTCGCAATGGGCTCTAGCAGCTTCACCAGTTCGCCTACCGTTCCGACTTGTTCTCTCAAATCCCACAGATACCTCGCTATCGGACTGGTTGATGACGGGCTCTCGGCGTACGTACCATGGAACGCGAAATAAGCCTGGTTGATCTTGCGAATTGTGAACCCGTGCCCCAGCAGTTCAACCCTGCGTGATTCCATATATGCCTCGGCTTCTTCGATAAGCCCTTCTTCCAGCAACACATCGGTCCTATCACGGGTTTCGGCCATGAACCGGTTGAAATCGAAGGCTTCGGTATCCGAAATATCATCCGCCTCCGATGCTGCGGCATCGTCCGGCAATTTCTGGGACACGATTTTCGGTAAGGCCGATTCAGGTCTGACCGGTGCAATATACGGTTCGCCGGTGATTTCCGAATAAACCCGCAGACCCACTTCTCGCCCGAAAATGTCGGCCAGGGTCTCGTTCACCGACCTGATATCACCGCCATTGAAGTAGGCCCGGCCGAGCGGGTTAAATACCAGGTACGCGTGTAGCCATTCGTGCGATGCAACGTTTAGCAGTCGTTTCAGGCCGGTGGTGGGAATCACGTTCGGGTAGATGGCAAGCCCGCCGGTCTGGATAACGATGGCCGATATGTCTTCGAGTGCAGAGAGTTCGTTTTCGATCCTTGTAACGTCGTCAACTGAAATATCTGGATTTATCAGCACCTCCTTACCACGCAGTATCACGTCACGAGGCGACGTTACGAGCAACTTCGGGGGGCTGTCGATGCGAAAATCCACGGGCGGCCATACAAATGAATCGACCAGATCAACTGGGCCCGACCGTAACGCATCGGCAATGGCCTGTTCGAGAAGTTCCTCGACGCCATCCCGCAGGGCGTCCCGTTCAGAGATCAACCGATCAATGGCGGCCTGGGCATCTGAAGTTTTTTCCGTGTCAGCACCGCTGGCTGAAATGGCACTGTTCAGCAGGTTTTTGGCATCCCGAAGTTCATCGACCAGTACGACATACCGGTCGAGTGCCCTGAGCCGGTCGGCTTCGCTCGAAGGTGTCCATGGGAGTATCGCCCAGGCTTGATGTTCCCATTTATCGAAGAAGTTCTCGAACTCCCACGAAACCAGTCCATAGCCGTAACCACGAGTGACCGTGTTTATCGTCACATCCGCCCGGCGATCACCAACGGGGATTAGCCAACTCAGTAGCATCACCATCAAGAGGAGCGCAATGAACACCCGGCCCGACCACCGCCGGAGCGGCATGGTTACCAGCCATGCGAGGGAATTGAACGCGACTAGCAGCAATGAACCGATGGTCCATGCAAAAACTCTTTGCAAACGCAAAATTATCAACAGGTTGTCTGTAGATGCTACCTGCCCGCGCCGAGCACACATATGTATGTGGGTTGTACGCCAGCAGGGATCGAAAAGGGGGGCGTATGTAAGTTATACGTCCCAAACGCCTGCATAGGACTGGCGAGAACGGAAAACAGGGCAGTTTACCGCCGGGTGTATAACCTGCATCGCTCGCGCAAGTTTTTCGTTCGAGTTGGGGCGTTCGAGCGAGGGCCAGTTCCAAGCGTGCCGAGATGACCGGCGTTTAATGCCTTGAGTCGCCTCGCCAAACCATATGAACTACGAACAGCACTCGCCCGAAGCTAGCGACAGGGACTAACGCTGGCGGGCCCAGAGTGTTTCGTACTGTTCGCCCATTATCAGCTGGGCCAGATCGCGGCGTTCCATGCGAACCAGCTCGTCGAATGCCTTTTCAGCAGCTTCTAGTGCTTCCGGGTAACCCGTAGTTTCGATTCTTCCGACGAGTTTGTCCCATAGCCCCGAAGATTTCAGTGCGCCAACATAACCGACCCACGGTATGGCAAGAATATCGCGCGGCCTTGATAATGCTGGTCGCATACGCTTAATGGTGCGGAGCCGGTCGGCTATCGAACGCGCCATCGGCATCACTTTCACCAGCGGCGGCTCGCCTTCTTTCGCTCTGACATCTATCACAACAGACTGACCGAACTTCGGAAAGAAAACGGCTATCACCTCGGCATTCTCAATAAATTTGAAAACACCGTCCACACCGTTACCGTAGCCAAAATCCAATTTACCGCCTCGCGTTTCTAACAACCTAACGATGCTCGTTCGCTGTATAAGAACCGACCCCAACTGTGCATCACACACAGTATCCAGCTTACAACCTGTTTACGCTTTCAGGTCGCGCACAGTGGCAAGAAATGAAGGGAGGACCTTTTCCCAATCGCCAACCACGCCGAACCGGGCCTCTTTAAAAATGTTCGAATCACCATCTTTATTTATCGCCACAATGGCCCGTGACGTAGAACAACCTGCCATATGCTGACTGGCCCCGGATATACCAATGGCAATATACACGTCGGGACTGACAGATTTGCCCGTAAGTCCTATCTGGTGCGAATGGTCGATCCACCCGGCATCGCAGGCAGCCCTTGAAGCACCCACCGCCCCGCCGAGTACGTTGGCGAGATCGGCAAGGACACTGAACGGCTCTGGCCCGCCAAGCCCGCGACCGCCGCTTATAACGACTTTCGCATCTTCAAGTCGAACGCCCTCACGTACCTCTGCGATAGTTTCAGTCACCGCTATCGGCCTGTTCTCAAGTTCGGCAGAATCGAACGCTTCCGCGGTAGGCGTGCCTGTTTCGGTAGCGGCTTCAAACGCACCGGCCCGGAGTGACACGATGGCCGGTGACGAAGAAAATTCGTATTCTGCCAGCGCACTTCCGCCATAGACCGGGCGTGTAACGGTAATCGCACCGGGCTGACCCGATATCTCGATACAGTCAGGTGCGAACGCCGTACCAACTCGGAAGGCCAGCCGCGCCCCGACAACTGATCCGAAGTCGGTTTTACCAAACAACACAACGTCCGGGTTGATCGACGAAACAAGTGCCGCAAGGTTGGCAGTGGCCTGATCGTAAATTCCAGCATCTGCCGAATCGACTGGCGAAATTGTGATGATCTTGTCAACTGGCAGCGTCGAGGCCAATGCCGGAGCCCCGCCCGCGATCACGATGGTCACCTGTGCATCCTGAAGCCCGTTCGCTGCAGTAATCGCCTGATACGTCGCCTGTCCGATCTCGCCCTGTTCGTCGCACTCGGCGACAAGAAGTATAGATGTCATTAGATCAACTTCTCCTCCCGCAATCGCAGTGCAAGTTTTCTGCCCGCATCGGCATCGTCATCGCCTTCGATCAATTCGACCTGGCGGTTCGATTCTGGCACGTACAGCCTTTTGAGTTCAACCGTCGGGGCGAGGTCGTCCAGTACCAGGCCAATATCGGCAAGTGAAAAGACTTCCGGTTTTTTGCGGCTTGCCTGCATTATGCCGCGCAGGTTCGGGTAGCGTGGTTCGCCGATTTCGTTCGTTATCGTCAAAACGGAAGGAATCGGAGCGGTAACGACCTGATAGCCGTCGGGTATTACCCGTTGAAGTTGAAGCGAATCGCCTGTTATTTCGAGTTTCTGAACGAGAGTAACCAGCGGCAGGCCCATCACTTCGGCAAGCCCGATGGTTACATGCCCCTGATCCCAGTCGGACGCCTGCCGACCGCCCAGAATAAGATCAAAAGGGCCGTTTTTTTTGATAGCAGCAGCCAACACCTTCACCGTCGCTGCTGAATCGAGCCGGCCCAATCCCGGATCATCGACCAGCACCAGACGGTCGGCCCCCATTGCCAGCGGCTTTTTCATGGCATCCATCACGAATTCTGTGCCGACCGAAAGCAGGGTAATCTCGACATCGACACCAGTATCTCGCAATTTCAGCGCCGCCTCGACAGCATTGAGGTCGAACCCGTTTACGACGGACGGGATGCCGTTTGGCGGAATAACGCTGTTAGTCGATTCATCGACCCTGAACTGCGAGGGCGGAGTTTCTGGGTCGGGAACCTGTTTGGCGAGGACTACGATTCGGACTGTCAATTCAAAATTTCCATTTTCCTATGCTCACCCTTTTCGATGCAGCGGCCTCTGACACGGGTTTTCGAACGCCAGCGTACGGTACAAGTTGCGAACATTTCACCATCACGCAGGTCGATATTCAGTCAGCGGCCTATAACATTACCGATCAATCTCGTGTTGCGCTCGCCAGAAGCGAAGTGTGAAACCGGCCCTGGCATGCGTGCGATTTGAACCACATCGATCAATAGCCCCGAAGGTACTCCTGCAACGTTGAAATCCGTAATCGCAGCCGCACAATTATTTGGCGTTTCTCTCGACGCTGAACAGCAGGCCCAAATTCAACGGTTCGGAGAGCTTATCGAACTGCGAGGCAGGCAGTTCAACCTGACCGGAGCAAGGACATGGGATCGAATTCGGGATGATCTGATTATTCGTTCTCTTAGAATCCTCTCGCCAGCAGGCGGCAACGCCCCAACACCCGATTGGTTCGCAGGAAAACGGGCGATCGACGTTGGCACGGGGGCGGGGATTCCGGGCATCGTAATGAAAATCGCGCTGCCCGAACTTCAGATTACTCTGCTCGACGCGACACGAAAAAAAACGGTTTTCCTGAAAGAAGTGGTCGAAGAATTGGGGCTGGAAAACGTTGATATCGTAACCGGCCGTGCCGAAGAAGTTGGGCAGGATCCTTCGCACCGCGAAGCCTACGATCTCGTCACAGCACGGGCAGTGGCACGGCTTGCTGAACTCGCAGAACTTACGATTCCGTTCGCCAGAGTCGGAGGCACGGTGATCCTCCCTAAAAGCAGTAACGTAGAGGAAGAGGTGGAACAGGCCGCCGCCGCCGCTGAGATACTTGGGGCCGCACCCGCAATCACGATAGAAGTCGATCGACCCGGCAGTTCACCACCGGACCAGATGATTTACTGGATGAAAATTTCTCCAACACCGGTAGAATTTCCTCGCCGGACCGGTGTTCCTCACCGATCTCCCCTAGTAGAACGTAACGACTAGAACATAACCCTTAGGACGTATCGGTTAAAACGTAACTACTGGAACGTAATTCTCACACCGCAACTTCTCGTATCGGCCCTTGGCCACTCCAAAAAATCAGATCTGGAATAAATGACCCAGACAAGACCACAACAACAAAACCCAACACCTGAGCCAGAACCAGAGAACGGGAATGACCCAGCTGAATCCTCAAACACCGGAGCCCTGACCGCTGCGACTCTCCGGCGGCGTGTGCTGTCGATTCCAACAATGATTGCGGCGGTTCTTGGAGC
>CAYLWG010000003.1:29634-41014 GCA_964387235.1 uncultured Dehalococcoidales bacterium | reverse complement strand
CTTGGGCGACGCGCAAGCTCCGCGGGGCAGACCCGAGCCTGTTAACATCGCCTGAACCCGTGCCCTGGCGTGCCCCGCGGAGCTGCATAATGCGACCAAGTCGTTCGACGACGCCTCGGAGCAAAGCGTGCCTCGCGGAGCCGCATACGCGACCAAGTCGTTCGACGACGCCCGGAGCAAAACCTAAACGCGCCTTATCCGGGTCGCTCGGTCAGCCATACCCTGGTCAGAAAATCGCTATTCCCCCGCGGAGTGCGTGGGGCGAAATCGTGAACGTAGTCCCACCACATCCAGTACGTCGTCCGGGTCGCCGAGATAAACCTGTAGGAGCCAGCGAGAATCAGTTGTCGCAACTCGTTCAGCATTTTCGTGCGTTTTGCAGGATCGTACTCGCGGGCCTGCGCTTCTATCAACCCGTCGATTTCAGGGTTGCTGTAACCGGTCGAGTTCCACGGGCCGTCCGAATGATGCACTGCGAAAAGGTAAGCCGTTGTGCTCGAAACCGGAGGCGGGGCCCCGACCGCAATATCGTAGTTACCGCCGAGCCAGACATCATCCCCGAATACTCTCGTCGATACCCGCTCTACATCGGCCCTGATACCGACCGACGCCAGAGCTTCGGCCATTGCATTCGCCTGGTCGATGTATTGCTGACCGAATTCACCAACCCTGATAATCACGTTGTCGGTTGGCCCCAGCCCGGCAGAAGTTAGCCTGGCGTTGGCGGCCGAGAGATCGTTAAATCTGCCTGTGAAAATGGCTGTGGGTAGTTGCTGACCTGCACCCACCCCCGGGGCAGGCAGACCAACGCTGAAGCCCGCCTGATCGTCCCAGAAATCCCTGTTCCATCCTGCCGGGTCCCATGTCAGCATCATCGCTTCCCGGACCGCTAGCTTATTCATCGGACTTCGGCTGGTATTCAGAGTTATCTCGACACCGGCGGCGGGGTTGGAAATTCCAACCCATTCGATGTTATCGAACCGGTCTGTGGTTTTAGCTATCAGCGAGAAACTGGCCTGCGCCACGTCGATAATCCGCGTTCGCATACCCGCAACACGGGTCGATTCCGCCGGAACAACCTGTATTTCAAGTGCATCCAGATAGGGCAATTGTTCGACGAAATAATCGGGGTTCACCAGCAAGATCGTCCGGTCGGAAAGCGCTTCAGACGTGATCCACGGACCGGTGCCGACTGTTGGACCGCGACGGAGATCGCCGTTTACCGCGACCGCTTCAGGGGCGACTATCCGAGAGTGTGAATCGGCAAGCTTTTCCAGAGTTTCCGAATCGGGCACTATGAGTCGAATAATAAGATCGAACTCGCCAACGGCTGTGAATTCCGCGATATTCGAGAAGATAGCGGCGTTCGGGAAGCCCGGCGTGGCCTGCCTTTTCAAACTGAACGCCACATCCTGGGCGGTGAGTTTGCGCCCGTTCAGAGGTGGTAAGTCCTGCCATCTGACATCCTGTCGCAGCTTGATTAGAAACGTCACCGGGCCAGACTGTTCCCACGATAAACAGAGATCGCATACCACTGTCGAACCTTCGCCTGTTGCATCGAACTTGAACAACCTGGAATACGACTGGCCTGCGCCCCATGTGAGCAGCCCGCTGGAAACTGTCAGGTGCGGGTCCATGTGCGGTGGCCCTTGCGGCACTGCGAACCTCAAAACTCCGCCTCGCTCAAGGTCTTCTGGGGGCACGATCGTCGTTGCCGACGGGATTGCAGTTGGTGTGGCGAATGGGGTCGCTGTTGGGCCGGGAGTGGAGGTTGGAGTTGGGGCCGGAGCCAGAGTTGATGAGGCGATATTCGTTGGAGTTACAGTCGATTCGGCCTCAAAATCCGGGCCTGCTGGTGACGATGAGGGCTCGGTTGTTCCGCCCGCGCACTGGGCCAAAACTAACAGCGATGCCAGCAATAGCAAAACAGTTGACGCACGCCGGGCGAGGAGTGGCCGAGATGATGAAGTGTGCGCTCGTGCTAAATACATGGTCGATAAAGGGTAACGACCGATCTGGTGGGACGGATGGCTGTTATCGCCACTGGCGAAACCACCTTGTGTAATCTGCAACCCGACTCAGGGATTCGCCGATGCTGATATGCGCTGGGCCAAATACGGTGGGATGTAGAAACGCTGTTGTGAAATACGCTGATGGGCATGGCGATAAGTTGTTATCGGCGGCTTTTAGCGTCATGGGACGATTGGCCCATTCTTCCGAAGAAAACTTTGGAATGGTTATAGCAAAACCTATTATCGAATAGCACCGCGAGGGCCTGAGTGTGTCCGGCAAGATCGGTGCAGACCGGCATTTGTTGTCGAGCAGTATTCGAGTGTGAAAGCAGGAGAGCCGATATCGGCATAAATATGAATTTGGGGGTAGTTGGAGACAATTTTGGCTCGAATCTTAGTTGTAGACGACAACCCGGAAATTCGAATGCTGCTGGTGCTGTTGCTCCAGCGTGCCGGTCACGATGTGATAGAGGCGGCGGACGGTACGACCGTGATGACGTGGGTCAAGGACACTGACCCCGACGTGATAATTCTTGACCTTGCCATGCCACGTATGGATGGTTGGGAGACGCTTGAGATGCTCAAGTCGGACCCTATATCTAAGGAAATCCCAGTAATTATTTCCTCGGCCATGGGCGATGACGAACATCTCGACCGGGCACGTGCGCTGGGGGCCCTCGACTACATTCCGAAACCCTGGACAGCAGACGATATTCTCAAGCGTGTGTTGTGGGCAGCCACCGATCGTCGCTATCTGGGTGCATCAGGGTGAAAACTCGGTAGGGCGGGTGCAGATGGATGGGCCAGCTGCCACCATTCATTCGCATTACTGTTTGGCCGATGACCTGTGGCGCGGCCCGTGGCGCGAGAGGAGCGTTGGGTAGGTACCCCGTACTTTACCCACCGGAAAGCCCGGTTCGAGTGGAACTGCTTTTTTCAGGGTTCTGGTCAGGTTCTGGCCTGGTTCTGGCAGAGTTTCGGCAACTAACCCGGCTTCTGTCTGAACCAATCAACTGTGGTTTTCAAGCCCTCTTCGAGCGTGATTTTCGGAGTCCAGTCCAGCTCCCTTTTTGCCCTGGACGCATCCAAGAATATACGGTTCACATCACCCGGGCGTGGCGGGCCATGGACTGCCTTGTCGGTGTGACCACAGTATTCGGCGACAATTTCGAAAATTCGATTTGTATTTGTTCCCTTGCCAGTTCCGACATTGAACGGGCCGGATCGCGGGTTTTCGGCAACACTGATGACCGCGTCGACAACGTCATCAACGTAAACGTAGTCGCGCTCGTCGTTTCCGTCTCCGAATATGGTCAATGGCTTCCCGCTGAGCATTGCCATAGCGAAAATTGCGATGACTCCGGCTTCACCGTGAGGGTCCTGTCGTGGCCCGTAAACGTTGCCCAGGCGGACGATGGAATACTCCAACCCGCAGAGCCGTTCGTAGACTGGCAGATAGGTTTCAACGGCAAGTTTTGACGTCCCGTACGGTGAAAGGGGGCGTGCTGGTGTCGATTCGTCTGCAGGCAGGACGGTCGGTTCGCCGTAGACCATACCGCCCGATGAGAAAAAAATGAACTTTATCTTCTTGTCACTTGCGGCTCGTATGCCTTCAAGAAGGTTCAGCGAACCACCGATATTTATATCTGCATCCAGCAACGGATCTTTTGCCGAGACCGAAACGCTCATCTGGGCAGCAAGGTGAAATACGAAATCTGGCCGAATCTCAGCGACGATATCTCGTACTTTCGGGTCGCGGATATCCATTTGTCGCAGGTCGAAATCAGCGGGGAGATTCGCCAGTTTTCCACTCGAGAGGTCGTCGATGCCCGTAACTGTGTAACCGTCGGCGATGAGCCGGTCGACAAGGTGCGAACCGATGAACCCGGCCGCACCCGTCACAAGAGCGGTCTTACCCGCCATATTCGCGTCCTCCCTGGCGATTCTTCATGATGAAGTCCCAGTCGTAAGTGACCCCCAGGCCCGGGCCCTGCGGAACCGACACGTAGCCCTCAGAATCGATCGAATCTATGGCATCTCGATAGCCGTCGGCATAGACCTCGTGTGGGCGACCAATCTGTTCGGTTTTCGGGTGGATAAGAGCCATTTCGTAGTAGTTCGTGTTGCGAAGGGCAGCCATCATCTGGCGTTGCGCCGGGCCGGGCGAGTGGATTTCGACATCCAAACCGAATCCTTCGGCTGCGTGGGCAATCTTCATAGCCCCGGTGAACCCCGCGTCGTAATCAGGGTCGACGCGAACGATATCGGTCGCACCGCTCGCGATGAAATCTACATGCTGTTCAACTCCCCGGATATGTTCGGTCTGCAATAGCGGAGTCTTGATGATCTCCCTTAGCTTTTTGTGGCCGTGCATCGAAACACCGGTGTCTTTGTACGGGTCTTCCAGCCACATGTAATTCGCTTCGTCGCAGGCTTTGCCGATCTTTACAGCTTCCAGCCATGTGTTGATCTCGCAGGCCGGGTCGAGCATGAGATCCATTTCAGGGCCGACCGCCGCACGCACGGCGTGAATTGTTTCGATTTCCTGTTGGATATCGTAATCACCCCAGCCGTGAATCTTGAAGGCCGGGTAACCCATTTCTTTGCACTGCACCGCGAAATCGGCGTAGGCCTGCGGTGAATCGAGTCCGCCGTTGCGGTCGCCGTGCATGGTCGATGCATAGCACTTGAGCTTTTTTCGCCAGCCGCCGAGCAGTTCGTAGATGGGTGCGTTGTAAAGCTTCCCGGCAAGATCCCACAGTGCGATGTCGATAGGGCCCATTCCCATCTTGTCGTACTTGCGCATTGCGCGTTTTACATCGTTGTAAATAAGTTCGCGCTCTAGCGGGTTTTTGCCGATCAGGTATTTTGCGAACATGTTGAATTCGGCAAAACTCGGCGAATCGCCGCCAACGTATTCACCAGTAACGCCCTCGTTGGTGTGAACCTTCATTGCGTAGGCGTACCCGGTTTGCGTAGATCCCTTTTCGTAGATCAAATTGAAACCGTTGTAGTCTTTGCCCACGTCATTCATTGGGAAGGTGAATTCGTGAACTTCTATTTTTGTAATCCGAAGGCTGGACATAGGTGCTCAAGTTCGCTTTCTAAGATCGTTTATTGTTTGGCTAAACCGTCAGTTCGCCAAAATCGCCAGATCGAGAATTATCGGTTGTAGTTGTGTCGCACATGTTACTCATGCGCACCATGGTTTTAGGATCATTTGTGAAAAATTATGATGAAGATTAACGGTGGCTTGTACGGTGCCGCAGCATATCAGCGTGCGAGCTTGCTGAAACTTATGCTGGTTGCTATCGCTGTGATACTTATCGCTGCATGTGGAGGGCAGGGCGCCGATGGAGGACAGTCAGAATTGACAGGCCGTAACGCAGCAGACGTGGCAGGCACTGAACCGGTCGGGCCAGAAATCACGCCAGAACCGGAAGATTCTGCCAGCGCCAGTGCCAGCAGTCGGGATGTTTACGCATTTGGGTACACATACGGCAAGGCTTCCGGGAACCGTTACCTGCCTGGAACGGGTGATCTGGAAACGATGCCATTGCGCATTGATATATCTGCACGAATCCAGACCCCAGCATGGTTGAATGCCGCGATTCACCCTGAAGGTGGCGTGGTGTGGGTCGTGACCGGGACCGACGGGCAGTCTGTCGCTTTTCGCATTGAGCAAGATGGGACATCAACCGACATTCCGATTGATTATTCGTCTGGAAATTTCTCTCTAGTGCCCCCTGTGTTGATAGTCGAAAACAACGGCCAGATCGGGCTGACAACTACTCGGGAAGCGGGCGGGCTCGCCACCCTGATGCTCGATAAACCGAACGATGTCCGGGTCGAGTTCACCGAAGAAACGCTGAAGATCAGTAGCGGAGATGTGATTAAGAAATATCCGCTGCAAAATGCCCCGGACTCCACGTTCATGATCGGCTCAAACGCAACGGTGTATTCGTACGACGACGCTACCGATAGATATCCTCATGGCGCGATTGGCGACAAGAACGAATGGGGCGGAATTAGCGCTGTTCCGGTTGGCTATGACAACGACTGGGACGGTCATCTACTGCTGGATGACGATGAGGTCTTTGAGGGGCTTTTCCCGATAATTGCCGATATCGACGAAGATGGGGTCGAAGAAATCATCGGCACTGTCAGCACTGCGTCGCGCGGAGCGAGGTTGATCGTGATCGAAGTCGAATCGACTGGAATGAGGATTGCCGCCGAATCGAAACCAATCGGATCGGGGTTCAGGTGGACTCACCAGATAGCGGTCGCACCGTTTGGGCCGAACGGAGAGATCGAATTGGTGTCCATCCGAACACCCCACATCGGTGGAGTTGCCGAGTACTTCAGGTTGACCGACGGGAAACTGGAACGTGTTGCATCGATTGCTAAAGGGTATTCATCGCACATAAACGGGTCGCGAAACCTTGATATGGCCGTAGCTGGCGATTTCGATGGTGATGGGAATGTTGAACTGATAGTGCCATCGCGTGGCCGCCGGTCGTTGGTGGCGTTACGCCGGATTGGCGATTCAGTGAGCGAAGTCTGGGAATTTCCACTCGGATCCTCGCTTGTCACCAATCTTGCAGGAATCCAGCTGACTGATGACGTTGATAGCCGGATTGGCTTTGGAGCGGTAACAAAAGACGGCGTGTTATTCATATGGAAATGATTTATCGGCATAGGTTGAGTTAGAATCTGGGCCAGCACTTTCGCCTGGTTCGCACCATCAGGTCGATCAAGCAGGTCGATCAGGTCTTATCAGCCGGCGAGGACGAAAAATGATCACCATCCGTCTCATGGCATCCCGGCACTCGGCCTTCTACAGTCCGTTGATCTGTCTGATCGCCGGGGGCTTTCTGAAAAAAGAAGGACTGCTGGGTGAATACAACGTCGTCAAGCCGGGTGATAACTGTAGCGGTGCGGTGGCCGAGGGACGCATGGATGTTGGTCAGGCGGCGGTTTCGGCGAGCTGGCCTGCGCTCGATAGAGGTGAAAGACCCGCTGTCGCCCAGTTTGCCCAGATTAACCGGTACGACGGCTTCCTGATTGCCGCAAGGGAACCCGACCCTGATTTTTCCTGGGACAAATTGCTGAATGGCAAATTTCTATATGTGAATACGGGTCAGCCTTGCGCCATGCTGCGTTATGGCGCAGGTAAACAGGGTGTGAGCCTGGACGATGTGGATTCCATCGATTCGATCGGCGGCAACGACATGATGAGCCAGTGGAGAGGCGGCGAGGGCGACTATTTTCACGAGCAAGGCGCATTCCCGCAGCAACTTGAGCATGACGGGCAGGGGCACATCGTTGCATCGGTCGGAGAAGCAGTAGGCCCGGTGGCGTTTTCGAGCCTGGTGTGTCGGTGGGACTGGCTCGACACGGACGTTGCGGTACGTTTTGCAGCGGCTTACCGGGCGACCCGCGACTGGGTAAATACGGTCGATCCTGCTGAGATTGCACGGACCGAGGCGAGGTTCTTCCCCGATATGGCCGAGAGTGCGATTGCATCGGCAGTTGGTTTTTACCAGGAGCTGGGTACGTGGAGCGGAGGCATCGAGATAGAGCCAGAACTTTACGATGCGGCACTGGATGTGTTCGAGTACTCGGGTCTGGTGGGCTCACGCCACCCGTATGACGACGTTGTAGCTCCGCCTCCGAGAGTATAAAAACTTCGGCTATAACTCCTGCGGTGAAGTCGGCCATTCGCTTTCACTAAACGGCATGACGAGCTTTTCAAAAACTTTTGCCCACCTTACGATCTGGTCGTCTTGGAACAGGAGCGGCTGCCAGCCGAGTTTCAGATAAATGTTGATGGCTGGCAGGCGGAAATCGTCGGTCGACAGGTACGAGTAGGTCGGTGCCGAATCGGCAAGCACACGGGTTGCGGCCGCTGTTGCAGCCCTGCCCGACCCTGTACCCAGATGATCGGTATGTGCGATCACCCACTGAAGGCTGAATCCGTCGGGGTGCTGGATTTTCGCGTAACTTGCGGCGGTCGCTGCTGCAATCACGGTGGCGGTGGGCATGTGTTCGACGACGAAAAAACCTTTGGGTAGCTTTTTTTGCATCAGATCAGCGAACGGCGAAGGATCGTCGAAAGCGGTCTGGAAAGATTGCGAGTAAGAATGCCTGTCGTCCTGCTTCACCTGACGCAGCACGTATCCGGCAGCCGGGGCTGGCACGGCGGTCACGGGTTCGCTACCACGGATCATCTCGAGTTGCGGTTTGAGGATCACACCGCCCGGGTCGCCACGCGGATGCTTCATCGAAAACCGGTCGCTCAAATCGCGGCTACTCCCAACCGTTCGATCAGCGCATCAAGCTCTCTAAAAGTTTCCGCATCAGGCCTGGCAGCCGGCAGACGTGGAACTGCCTCTGTAAACACCCCGCGCCTCCGAAGAATCTCTTTGGCGACCCAGTAAAGCTGGCCTTCGCCGAGCGTGTACAACTTCACGAGTGGTTGGTACAGGTTCCACATTGATTCGGCGGCGATCTCGTCCCCGGCCTGGAAAGCATCCCATGTTTTTCGTACGACATCGCACAGGGCGATGCCCTGCATCGTGCCTTTTGCTCCCCTCCTCATCTCCTCAATAAAAAAGATGCCGTTGGCCCCGCCAAACATCGATAGGTTTTCTCCGGCAAGTTCGCGGGTTTCAGTGAACCGGTTTGGTGTTGGCAGAGTTTCGATTTTCGCGTAGCAGAGGTTTTCGTTCGCTTTCGATAGATCAGACAGCATGGATGGGGCCAGATTCGCACCTGCCATATCCTGCATGAAGATCGGAAGGTCGGTACTCTCGGCGACTTCTATGAAGTGCTGGCGTATCAGTGAGGCTGCGATTCCGGGGACGGCTGGCGGAGCGATCATCACGGCATCTGCGCCGAGAACTCTGGCGACGCGGGTGTAATGAATGGTCTGAACAGTCGATGGCGCACCGGTGTTCATAACAACTTTGATCCTGCCGTTGGATTGATCGACAACGGTACTCAGGACCTGGTCGCGCTCGTGATCGTCGAGTTTATTGATCTCCGAGCCGTAGGCGATGCCAACCCCATGAACACCGCCACGGATGGCATATTCGACTTCAGCGCGAAGGTCTTCGAACAGGATTTGTCCATCCACGTCGAACGGCATTTGCAGAATCGGGAAGACCCCACTGAAATTGCGTTTCGCCATTACGTTGCCCCCTTTTACCGGTCATCGAACGATCACGATATCCGGTGTTCGGTTTTTCGGCCATTTTTATTGGCTAATCGCCGCCCACTACTAATGCCACGTGTGCGGTTTGATGCCGACCGTATCCCGTTGATTTTTAATATGCCTGCTTCGATGCAGATGGGGAATTCTATTACAGAGTTAGGATTTCGACTAAATATAGCCAGGCTTAGTTGGCACTCAAACGTATGGACGATAGGGGTCTGATGTGGCGGAATCCAGGGCCGACTAAGCCCGCGATAACGCGGAACGACCAGAAGAACTTAGCTAGCGAGCTGATCAGCGATTCTCTTGGCGTCCCTGTCTCGTTGGCGCTGAACCGAAGTGATCGCCCATTGCACGCGAAGCTCAACTTCGCCGTGTGCCCAGGGCTTGTTGATGTAGTCGAGCGCCCCAAGTGCGCGTGCTGTTTCGAGGTCGTTCGGATGGCCCTTTGCTGTGACCATCAGGACGGGAATATTCTTCGTTCGGGGATCGGATTTCAGCATAGCCAGAGCTTTGAAACCATCGACTCGTGCCATCGAAACATCAAGCAGAATCATGTCTGGTTCATATGAAAGCGTCGCTGGAATTACCTCGTCGCCATCCGTTGCTTCCGATACCCCGTACCCGGCGGCCTTGAGCGTCCTGCCGAGTAACAGCCGTATATCCGGGCTATCGTCCACTATCAGAATTTTGTGCATTACCGTTTCCTCTCGCACAACGTGTAAATCGCTCTTGGGTCGTTTTCACGCGTACGCATATATTTACGCAATCTCGCCAATGTCATCCCAATTGGTATTCGGGAAGAGTCGTGACCGTTGGGCCTGCATCGACAGTAACGCCTCCGCCTCGATGTCGATCTTTGGCTCCGACGTAACTCCGGGGAGTCTGAAACCCACTGTAGTCCCCTGGTTTTCCACGCTGTTGAGCCACAAGTCGCCGCCGTGTAGTCCTGCAATCGACTTTGCGATAACAAGACCCAGACCCGTTCCGCCAGCTTCTCTGGCAGCCTGATTGTCGGCCCTGAAGAAGGCCGTGAACAACTGCTTCTGGTCTTCTTCAGATATACCGATCCCCTCATCTTCGATAAGTACCGTAATATTTTCGTCCTCAACTGCAACGCTGAGTCGGATTTCGCAAGCATCTCCCGAGTACTTATGGGCATTACTTAGCAAATTCGTAATTAGCTGCGAAACCCGAGCACGATCAGCCTTCAACCATATATCGCTTTTGGGAGCTGAAACTATCAGTTTTTGCTTCTTTGTCTCAAGCAGTTGTTCGAACCCCTTTTCAAGATCATCGATTAGCTGGTTGACCTGGAACACGGTTGGCTCGATCCGAAGGTTGCCTGCGTCTATTCGGGAGATGTCTAATACGTCGTTTATCAGCAGGCCCAGTTGCGTTGAGTTTTTGCGAATGATGTCCAGGGTTTCGATATGTTCCTGACTGAATTGATCTGCATCGTTAATCATGAGATCGACGAATCCGGAGATGATCGTGAGCGGAGTTTTCAGTTCGTGTGAAACGGTGGAGAGGAATCGCGATTTGGTAGCGTTTGCCTCCTGAAGTTCACCGTTCCGTATATCGAGTTGATCGCGCAGTGCGCGTTCCTGCTCGAAAAGCTGGACCTGCCTGAGAGTTGGTGTGATCTGACGTGCAATTTCTTCGAGAAACTCGACATTACTCATGTCGTAAGCATCCGGGTTTTCACTGCGTAAGCTCAGGTAGCCCATCGGCTCGTCCATTCCACCCAGAGCAACCTGAATCCACGACTGTATTCCTGGTGGGTGATCGGCGGATTTTCGCGAGATAAAAGCAGTCACATTATTACGCAGAATTGCGCGATTCGCCTGTAATTCCAGGACTTCCCCGGCAGTGGGGCCGGTAATCCGGTCGCCGACCGCAGCCCTCTCATGCACCTGACCTTTAACGTAAATCACGTTGAAAAGTTCGGAGTCTGGTTCCGTAATAGTTGCCACGAACCTGTCGCAGGGCATGATATGTTCAAGCTCATCGGCCACGACCGCGAATATTCGCTTCATTTCAAACTCTGTGCTGGCAGCGCGACCTATCGTTGCGATTGCGCGACGTTCTTCGATTGCCCTTGTCAGTTCCGCAGTCAACTGTGCGTTCTTAATGGCCGGGGCGATCTGGT
>CAYLWG010000003.1:19271-29617 GCA_964387235.1 uncultured Dehalococcoidales bacterium | reverse complement strand
GCCACCCGTTGAAGCAAATCTGCCTCGTTTTCACCCAGTGCAGCGTCGCCTGGCGCACTGATGACGATTACACCCAGCAAGTTCGATTGTTCACCCAGCGGCACCTGCATCCACAGTCGCTGTTCATCTGCCGTATCTATCCCGTTCGGGCTTAAGCCCAGCGGGTCTTTTCCTTTACCCGAAAGAACTCCCGACATGTTGCGCGCACTATCGAGATCGACTTTATCGCCGACATTGAGCCCGATAAGATCGGCGGTTGACCAGCAAACGACTGACGCCGGGCCACCGTCTGAACCATCTGGTTTGGCCGGGCTGGTGAAAATGGTCCCAAGATGGTCGAAATCGATCAGGTTCGATAATGCGCCGCTTACTGCCATGAGTATCGAATCGAGATCGACTTCCTGGGTCGTAACTCTGCCAATTTCAGCAAGGGCCGTGCGTTCCATTACCCGCCGCTGCGATTCCTGGTAATGAATGGCGTTGCTGATACCCGGTGAAATCTGCGCCACTACCTGCCGCATTATCTCGACATGGTGCGGCCCGTAGGCACCCCGGTCTCGGCTCCGAATAGTGATGGTTCCATCTATTGCGGCAATCGGGACTGTCATTTGCGAATGGAGCCCGTAATCGGTCGGGTTCAGGAGACCATCAGGGCTTTCCACTGCCGAGGCGATGATACCGCCGATTTCGTCCTCTGGAGCTTTCAGACCAGCGACGAATTCTAACTGCATTCGCCCATCACTCCGTGCCGTAGTAATAGTCAGGCGGTCATAGTCGATGAGGGTTGTCAGATCGTTGCAGAACCGGGCAAATATCCGGTTGAGATCGAGGTCCCAGTTCGATCCGACACCAATGGCGGAAATTGTCCGGCGTTCGTCTTCGGCAGCATTCAACACTGTCATAGCGCGGGCGGCCAAACGGGCCTGACGCCAGCCGAACCACAGCACCCCCGCAAGTACCGCTACCAGTACGGCGGAAATTTCGACAAGTGGAAGCCACGAACTGGCGCTGCTGCGAAATCCTTCAAGGCCAAGTTCTATTACCAGGACGATGAGCATGATTACGATGGCTGGCGCATAGGCGATCATTCTGAAGCGATCTGCTCCATCGCTCGCAGCCAGCAGGCGCAGCGAACGTCGAAGCCCCGTTGGCCCGTTCCCGAAATGTGTTGAATTACGCGTGCTTTTCGTCACTTGATCCGTGAAAGTGGAAAACGATGGTCAGGCCATACCGCGCAGTTGCGTTATTTACCTGATCCACGGCTGATCCACCGGCGCCTCTTTACGAGTATCACTTAGGACCACTCCCGGCTCGTCCGCGACCTTGCGTATACACGTGAGTGCAATCTCCAAAGCATCGGGTGGCTTGATTTGTCATGGCGAGTTGGTTGGAATGCTCACTTACGGCCAGTGGCTTCGGGGCCGCTGGGGCTGACAGGGATGCGAGCCAGAAACGTTTCGGCCGACTGCTTGAGCCACAATTGCCAGGGAACACCAACGCAGCGCACCCCCATATTCAGAAATCGGTCGAGGTTACCGTCGTTCACCAGTGTTCCGGCCACCCGACCCGCACCTACGATTTGCTTGATGGCGCGTTCTATTTCCCGTTGAACATCGGCGTGACCGGGATCACCTGTGTGCCCCATCGAAGCTGCCATATCGGATGGTGCGACGTAGAAAACGTCGATGCCTTCGACCCTGGTCAGTTCAGGAAGGTTGCCGATTGCCTCGAAATCCTCGATGAGCGCGATGCACTGGACTTCTGCGTTAGCTTTTTGAAAATAATTTTCAACACCGTAAGCCCGTCTGCTACCTGCCACACCGCGGCTACCTTCGGGTGGGTATTTACATGCCCCGGCAGCGAGTTCGGCATCGGCCCTCGTTATGATGTGCGGGATTATGACAGTGCTGGCTCCCTGATCGAGCGTCCTCAGAATCAAGGCTTCGTCAAGCCTGTTTACTCGCACGACGCTCGACATACCCCACAACTCGCACGCTCTCGTGATATCGGCCAGTTCCGACCAGGAAACTCCTCCGTGTTCAAAATCGACGAAGGCCGCGTCGAAGCCGATATGCCCCAGAAAGTCGCACATATCCGAATTGTTTAAGCCGTTCGCTATCACTCCCACGCCACCCGAATCGATGATCTGCTTGAGTCGGTTGACGGGGTATTCGCGTTCGCGTGCCAATTGCTGGCTCCTTTTTCGGTGGGTTATCTCTGGTGAAGTCGATAGCGCGGGAGGCAACTGAAACTTACACTTCTAATTCGGTTTAATCAGGAAAGCTGCAGAGCCTCCGTGGATTGGGCCATGCGATTGCTTTCTGAATCAGGTTTATTCAAACAATGTCGAGATTTTCAAGAGCCAAAAAAGTTCACGGTCAAACCGTCGAAGGTCGTCGCGCTGTGCTGGAATCTCTCCGCTCCGGGCGAGATATCGAGCGGCTGGTGATGATCGACAGCCTTGAGATGGGCGCACAACTCACCGAAATTATCGTCCTTGCTGAAGAGGCCGGTATTCCCGTTGACGCTGTTTCAAGACGCGAACTGGAAAGCCAGTCGCAAACCAAGAAAAGCCAGGGTGTAATAGCCATCGTTCCCGATCCCCGGTATCACGACCCCGAAGATTTTGTGATTATGGCGAACCGGAAGCGTGAAGTACCCCTGATAGTGATGCTGGACGGTGTTCAGGACCCACACAATCTTGGAGCGATAGCACGAACGGTCGATGCTGTAGGCGCACACGGGATGATAATTCCCGAACGGAGAGCAGTTGGCATAACGCCGGGTGCTGTACGAGCTTCAGCCGGTGCCCTTGAGCATGTACGAGTTGCAAGGGTGGTAAATCTAAACCGGACGATCGAAAACCTGAAAAAGTCCGATGTATTGGTGATAGGTCTCGATGCTAATGGCGATATCGAGTACACCGAGGCCGACTTCACAGGCCCAGTTGTGATTGTTGTCGGTTCAGAAGGAAAAGGCCTTTCAAGATTGGTTCGCGAGAACTGTGATCAGATAGTGTCGATCCCCATGTCAGGGAAGCTTGCTTCTTTGAATGCATCGGTCAGTGCCGGGATAGTGCTGTATGAAGCATTTCGCCAGCGCCACCAGAAAAACGCTTAGACCGGGTAGTGGATCGGTTCCGACTGCTTCCCCCGACCACCTGCGCGAAAAACAAGCGTGTCAAACTTCCTGATACGCATAATTTGTCTATGTATGAATTACATAACGCGCCTACAATTCGCCTCCGCACTCACACTATTTGTTCAGAGATGAATCGTAAGAATTGTCTGTAGATACCAGTACCGGATCAACTGCCGCACCTGACGCTCGGACCGGCACAGAAGAATCAGACTCCAGCCGACAGCAACAACAGGGGCTGTCAACCGATAACTACCACTGGAAAGTTTTCTGGACCGTGGCGATTGCGTTGTTCGCGATGGTTTTGGACTTTTCGATAGTTTTTCTGGCTCTATCGTCTATCGCAGAAGAGTTCGAAGTGACTCTCAGGGCGGTTACCTGGGTCGCCATCTCAACTTCGCTGACCATCAGTGCGATTATGCTGCCGCTCGGCCGTGTTTCAGACATTACCGGACGAAAAAGATTCCACATCGTTGGCATGATGATATTTGTTTTAGGAACAATGCTCGCGTTCAGCTCCCAGAGCCTGGAGATGCTGATCGTTTCAAGAGTTGTGATGTCTATCGGCAGTGCCATGGGCCAGGCAGTTGTGTTCGCGATCATCGTCGGAGTATTTCCATCGAATGAACGCGGCAAGGCACTGGGTATGATTACTACGGCCGTTGCCATTGGTGCCGCCGCCGGGCCGATCATCGCAGGGCCGGTGATTCAAGAGTTTGGCTGGCGAGCGATTTTCATCGTTACCGCCGTGCCGACCATTATCGGAATTATTGCGGCGTTCATCGTTTTAGATGACAAACGAATCGGTTCCGCTGCGAGAAAAATTGGATCGAAGTATGACTGGCTGGGCGCTGGTTTATCGGCAGTTGCGCTTTCGCTGCTGATCCTGACAATCTCGAACCCATTTGCTTTCGGCTGGCTGTCGGTTCAGATCATCGGTGGATCATTTCTGAGTGCCGGTTTATTTGCCGCGTTGGTCTGGTGGGAATTGCGTATCCCCGATCCAATGCTGAACCTGAGATTCTTCCAGAACGCCACTTTCACCTGGTCGACTTCCACCCGCTTCCTCGCGTTTATGGGTGGATCGGCAACCTTCTTCCTGATGCCAGTTTTCGTCCAGAGCTTCATGGGCTACGATCAACGGGCAGCCGGGTTGATTATGTTTGTTGGTGCAGTTGGAATGGGACTTGCGTCACAATTTTCTGGCCGCATGTCGGACAGATACGGCTTCCGTCGGTTCACATTTATCGGCATAGGCATGCTGGTAATCACAAATATATGGTTTTCATTCTTCGTGATCGACACTTCGTTGTGGATCGTGATGCCGGTGCTTTTCGCCAACGGTATCGGGATGGGAATGTGGATGGCCCCGAACATGAACGCAACTTTATCGACCATCGGACAGAGCGATCTTGGTTCGATGAGTGCGTTTTTGAACCTGGTTCGCAATGTTGGCAGCGTCATCGGGCAGGCAATGGCGACGGCGATCATTGTCGGCATCATGCTGGCCCGCGGTGTCGAGGTTCAACTTAACAAGCTGGCAGATTCTACCGACCCGGCGGTGACCGGGGCGTTCCTTGATGGCTGGAGCGTAACGTTCCGTGTGCTTGCGGTGGTGACAGCCATCGCGCTGTTTGCGGCTATCCGGACAAAGGTCTACACAGAGGGCCGAGAGCCGGTGAGCGAGTAGAGGAAACGTAAACGATTCGCTGCTTTATGGCGTCTTCTGGCACTTGTCACTGCCACGACAATGTTTTTTTCAAGTTCTAAAATTCTCATCACAGAATCCGGTACGATAACCGACAGGAGAAAATAATGGGCAAACTCGATGGAAAAGTTGCAATTGTCACTGGCGGCGGGTCCGGAATCGGCAAGGGCATAGCTAAGGCATTTATCGAAGAAGGCTGCGCGGTGGTTATCGCCGCACGAAACGCCGACAGGTTGAACGACGCGGTGAAAGAACTTGAGCAGGATGCAGCGGCTGGTGGGTCGGTAGTTGCCATTCCCACCGATGTCACCAACGAAGATCAGATGGTCAACCTGTTCGCGAAGACGGTGGAACGGTTCGGCAGGCTCGACGTTCTGGTCAGTAACTCCGGGGCGTTCGACGGAGCGCCCGTTGAAGACCTGACGATGGAGCAATGGCAGCGGGTGTTGCAGGTCAACGTGACCGGGCCGTTTCTTGGAGCGCGTGAGGCGTTTAAAATCATGAAGAAGCAGGGCGGTGGCCGAATTATCAACATCGGCAGTATTTCGGCCCAGCGGCCACGGCACAGTTCGTTGCCGTACAGCACGAGCAAATTTGCCGTTACAGGCCTGACTTATTCCCTGGCGCTTGAGGGTCGCGATTATGGAATCGCCGTGAGCGTGCTTCACCCCGGAAATATCATGGTGGAACGCCGCGCTGACGGAAAATCAACAACGGGGCGTGATGAGGGAGCCGAGCCGATGATTTCAACTGCCGACATGGGCCGAACCGCACTCCTGATGGCCACTCTGCCACCCGAAGCCAACATGATTGAAGCGATCGTGTTGCCGTTGCGTCAGGATTATCTGGCCCGGGGCTAAGACCGAATCAGACCTGCCGTTTCCCATTCCCACACCTTCAGCAACGAAGCTGTAATACGCGCATTGCTAGACTCCAGTTGAAACTTTCGAGAACCTGTTCGGAGAACCCTGATGCGGAAAATACTCGCTATATTGCTCGCTGGCCTCTTTTTGATCCTGTTGATGACGGCTGTGACCCTCAACCAGGTGGTCGATACCGCTTCACAGCCCGATGTGATTATCGGCATGCTGAACGATGCGGACGCATACGACTACGTTTATGACGAGATCATCGCAAACCTTGTCCGTGACATCGTTGAAAATGGGTTCGAGGTCAATTCGGGACTGAGCGGATCTTCAGCTCCCAGCGTTCTAAAGTTTGACGACCCTGACGCAGCATCCGTAGCGATACTTGGCCTTCTGGAGACTCTCATTCCGCGAGAGTACGTAAAGGGAAAACTCGAAGAGGGCTTGCAGGGCCTCGTGCCGTATCTCACAGGCAAGACGGATGAGTTCTCGATTGATCTCGAGACGCAGGACCGCGTGCGGGCGGTCCCCGGGGCTGTTCGTGCGTTGGTGACTGATCTGAAGCTGACCGAGCAGGTTGTCGAAGATCTGCTGGTACCGCAGATATCGGAATTCAGCTCGAAAATATCTGGCGATGCCCTTGGAATAAATTTCACTCAGCAAGAAATCGAGGAAACAACACTTGCTGTCTTTGCGCCCGAATGGCTTGAAGGACAGTTGTTTGGGGCGATCGACGAAGTCATACCGTATTTCGCCGGGGACGCCGACAGTTTCAATGTGGTGCTGCAGGTTGACGACCGGGTAGTGATAATTGGCGGAATACTGAAAGACAAGCTGGCCCGCGAAGACATTCTGTACAACTTGGTGTTCGCACGGGTAATTGACCCCCTTATTCAACAGACCGTCTCGCAGTCGACTTCGGTTGGCTTCGGAATCTCTCTGACTGAACAGGAAGTTGTCGATGCGTTCGAAGTGATAGCCCCCCGCCAGTGGGTACGTGACCAGGGGAGCGGTGTCATTGACGCACTGATCGATTACATGGTTGGCAACGCGGATGAACTCGTATACACCGTAGACTTGGCCGACCGTAAGACTGCTGCGGCTTCTGAACTCCAGCAACTGGCCCGCAAGAAATTACGGGCGGTTCTGGGTGCGATACCTTCCTGTGGCTCGACTGCCGATGCACTTGCTGCCGCACAGGATGTAGCGACCGGACAGATTCCACGATGTATCGCTGGCGGGCAGACCACTATTGACCTGGCTTTCCAGTCGTTTGGTCCGATTCTCGATGCGCAGGTCGGTTCTTTCGTCGATACACAGGTCCCGAGCCAGCTTTCATATTCGCTGGCCGATTTCGAATCCCAGGTCGGTGGTGGAATTGACACCGTAGAAAATATCCGCAGTCGTGTGATCGAAGGGGTGAACTTCTCTGATCAGGACCTGATCAACTTACTGGCGCAAGAGAACAATCCCGAATCGCGTGCGGATGCCGAAACGCTGCTGCAAATTCTCGCTGCCGGGGTGGTTATAACCGAAGAGAACATCACCGGTAGTCTGAACGCCAGCACCTTGCAACAGCTCGATTCTGTGCGTGGTTATGTGAATCAGGGGCTTACCGTGCGCTGGTTGCTCTGGATTGTCGTACTGATCCCACTGGTATCAATCAGCTTCATCGGTGGCCGGGGATGGGCCGGACGATTGAAGTGGGCAGGGGCAGTTGCTGCAGTTTCCGGGCTGATTATCTACGCAGCCATAACGGCTGGCTGGTCGTTTGCCGATGTTGGCAAAGACTACTTCTCCGATTTCACTGCTGACAGGAGCGCAGGACTTGCGGCCAGCTATCCCCGCCTGGCCGTAGAACTGGCGAGCGACGAGCCGGGCGAACGCATCCAGCGTGCCCTCGATTCGTGGCAGGCCGGTTGGCGTAACCAGACTATCCCGTGGATTATCGCTGGTATGGTGGCCTTTGTTGTGGGGAGCGTCTTAGGCCTCAAACGTACGAAGAAGTGGGCCCCGCTGCACAAGTCAACCGGCCCATCGCCAGCGGCAATGAAAGCGGCCAGGGCCGATGTGTTGATCGCCGATGCTGTGTCAGGTCTGGATGAGCCTGACGCGTCGGATGGGCCGGATGAGTCGGATGAGCCGGATGGGCCGGATGAGCCGAATGAGTCGGATGGGCCGGATCACAATAACGGCAATGGCGATGAGCCTGACGTTGAGGCGGGCCCGAAAACCAGCACTTTTCAGGTGTAACTGGCGGCTCGGTCTGGCGAAGAGTCAGATCGCGTCCCTCTCGATTGCGTCGATAACCATTCGGGCGGCTTTTGCCACCAGCCCTGCGTCCACGGTTTCGGGCGTGTCGGTGGGCTGGTGATAGTGCGGGTTCCTGAAGTTCGCGGTATCGCTAATCATCACAGCCGGGATTCCAACGCTCCAGAACGGAGCATGGTCGCTCCGGCGCAAATTGCGTACGAGCGGCATCCACCCTGGAATCTCAAGGGGCAGTATCGGCAACCGGATATCGGGGCTCGATGCGCTTTCTTCGAGCTGCCTGGAAATGGCCCGGCCCGGCCCTTTGGAAAGTATCAGCAGTGAATCGGCCGCGAAATTCTGTTGAACCAGCGCCCGATAAACCCTGCGAAATACACAGCGGAACGAACCGGGTAACCGCTGTTTTATGGTTTTAGAGCTATAACCAATCGATTCGAAGATGATCGCCGCCACGGGTTTTTCAGCGGGCGCTAAACGATTCGCATAAGCGGTCGAACCGTGTAGTCCCTCGGTGGGCATCTGTGTCTCTTCCGCGTCGAATGCAACGAAGGTTACTGCCCGGTCGCTGTCCGACGCGACCAGAACGCGGGCACATTCCAGCATGGCAGCGACCCCGCTCGCGTTGTCGTCGGCACCGGGTGAGAGTGGAACGGTGTCGTAATGCGCCCCGATCAGAACGGCGCGTGAGTCACCTGGTTCTGTGGAGATAGGCCGGTTCAGGGACCCGATCACGTTTACACCCTGCCTTGACGGCGACTGTTCCGGGATATCGAACAATTGACGTGAAACAACCAGTCCTATCTGTTCGAACTGAGTGGCAATCCAATCGACCGCGTTCGCGTGGTTTTCAGTATTTTCTAGCGAATTTCTGGACGTTGCGGCCAGTAGGTGGATGTCGTGTCTGATTCGTGATTCTGATACCACTAAACTCGCCTGCGATCGGGACTGGTGGACGGTGGTCGATTTTGGTGGGTGGGTGAACTGCACGTATACTCCGCCAGCCAGCATATTAAGCGGCTTGCGTTGTTTGTGGCAAGACCCGTAGTCAGACAGGTTGTCTCGGAGTATTTATGTACATTCTTATGGTGCGCCTGAAGGTTAAAGAAGACCGTATCGACGATTTCATTGCCGCTTCGATTGGTGATGCCAAAGGTTCGGTTATGAACGAACCTGGATGTCGCCGGTTCGACATTATCCAGGCAGCCAATGACCCGACGTCTTTTGCGTTCTGCGAGGTGTACAACGACGAGGCTGCCTTCGAAGCGCATAAAACCTATCCGCATTTCAAGGATTGGGACGCCGCGGTAAAAGACATGTTTGATGGCGAAGTGGAAGTTTCGTTCTGCAAGCCCATCTACCCTCGTGGCGATGCGAGTTGGGATTCGTACCGAGCCCACATCGTGGACGACGATTACTTTGCATCGAGCCTGCACGTTATGCACGCCCCGAAATTCATCCAGGAAGACAGAGTCGAAGCTTTCATAGAAGCGATCACTCTTGATGGCATCGGTTCAACACATGAAGAGCCGGGCTGCCTGCGGTTCGATGTGTACCAGAACGTGAACGACCCGACCGAGATGTATCTGTACGAGGTGTACGCCAATCCCGCCGCGTTTGAATACCACAAGGGCACACCCCATATCAGCAAATGGGTTGAGACCGTGAAGGACTGGTACGACACGAGTCGCGATGGCGGGGCAAGGGTTGGCCGGAACGTGTGGCCGCCCGACAACTGGGCGTGGAGTTCAGGCAAACCCGGCTGGTAGGCCCGGGCATTCTGATTTCAGATCCGATAGAAAAACGCTAAAAAACGCCGGGCCTCGGGTGTTAGAACCCGAACGACCCGGCGTTTTCATTGCTTTTTTTGTTTACGTCCAGCGTTTGGTTACGCTGCGGCATGGAGTTCCTCGTCTTTTCCTGAATTAGCTTCATCGATAAAAGTAGAGTCCGACACGCCTTTCCGGGTGCCGGAGGTCGTGAATACTGATACCGACTCCTTCAGTGATGTTGCGAGGTCTCTCAGGGTCGAAGCCGATGCCACAACTTCTTCAACCTGTGCGCTCAGTTCCTCGGTGCTAGCCGATGCCTGTTCTGCCGCGGCAGAACTGCTCGGTGGTCGCGGCAACGCCATCCATGGCCGCTCGCACGTCATCAGCGTTCTCGCCCATCGATGATGCGTTCTCTACGTTGCGACCAGCCACTCCGTCGACCGAATCAATAGTTGAAACCATCTGCTCACTTGACCGTTTCACATCTCTGGCCGAATCGGCCATAGCTACGATCTGGTCCGATACCTCCCCGACAGACTCGATGATCTGTTCAAGGGCCTCGCCTGCGAGCCTGGCCAACTCTGACCCCTGCTC
>CAYLWG010000003.1:0-19261 GCA_964387235.1 uncultured Dehalococcoidales bacterium | reverse complement strand
GGCTTGCTTAACCAGTTTGGTGGGAAGATTGCCTTTTTCGGTGGCTTTTATCGACTGTTCTACGCCCTTCTGGACATTTTCGATTAGAGCCGCGATCTCGGTCGTCGCCTGAGTTACACGATCTGCCAACTGACGCACTTCGTCTGCCACAACAGCAAAACCGCGTCCCTGTTCCCCCGCTCGGGCAGCCTCAATGGCCGCGTTCAGAGCGAGCAGGTTCGTCTGCGCCGCTATATCGTCGATGACGGAGACTATCTTGCCAATTTCGGCCGATTGTTCCCCAAGACCGGTGACCTGTTCGCTAACCGATTGCACCGCTCCTGAGATTCTGTCCATCCCTTCGACGGTTTGCTGGACGATGGTCAGCCCTTTTTCTGCTGCCTCGTTCGCTGCCGTTGAACCGTCAGTAGCCGCAGTTGCGTTACTTTCCACAGTATCGGAGGCAATGGAGACCTGCTGACCTTGCCCCATCTTGGTACCAATTCGAAAGTAGGAGTCACGGAATGGTTGTACTGATCGCTGCCAACTTCAAGGCCGAGTTGAATATCCTCGAACTGGGTTATTAAATTGGCAAGCACAGGCCCGATCTGTTCCCGTGCCGCTGTATCAGCCCGGTCGAAGTCGTTTGCGAGCGTGGCCGCTTTGTATGCACGCATACGCTGCGCACCAGCCTGGTTAACCATTGGGGCACTGCCGTCGAGCGCTCCGAAAGTACTGAAGTTCAAGCCAATTGTTGCGGCGAGAATGCCGAACATAATCAACAGAACCAGAATCAACTTTGCCTGAATCGAACACTCATATGTACCCCCTGAAGCCGTGTTTCAGATTAGTTCAGCGTGCTTCATCGCAATTCGGGTCGCGTGAAACTAATCTGCAACTGGCCTGCAGTTCAGAGTAGATACAGTCAACGTAAGAAAAACATGTAAAGCTTTTGTGAGTTAGTTCAGCAGGAGTTGGTGATTTACCCAGTAGGTGGCACGGAGTTGGAGATATGACAGTTGCCGCTCGGAACTCCCCGGAGTTTTAGAGATAGCTGGTTGCGGCCTGTAACCGTTAGCCCGTATTCGTGGAACTACGTTGGTGTCGTTCGGTTTTCATATGGCGCGAAAAAGCGCCAGGTCGCAGGGTGGTAAAACCCTGGCGAACTGGCGCTTTCTTTGTCTGTAGCTGGCTGGTTGTGCGCCGTTCAGCTACAGAATCAATAACCTGTTAGGCGGCGATTGCGTCAGGCGATTCCTTGACTTCGGTCAGGGCTGTGGCTTCGCTATCGGTGATTACTTTTGCAATATCCAGCAGAATAATCAACTTATCGTCGGTCTTAACGATGCCGGTAAGGTACTCCGAATCGTCGGTAGTGATTACCGATGAAGGCGACTCTATCGAACTGGATGGAATGCGACTGACTTCCGTCACGGCATCCACAACCATTCCGATGTCCTGACCGTCGACGTCAACGACAACGATTCGGTGTTCGTCGGCGCGCTCTATCTTTGGCATCGAAAACCGCTTTCGGAGATCGACTACCGGGATGACCTTGCCGCGAAGATTGATGACACCTTCGATGAACTCCGGGGCTCGTGGCACGCGGGTAATTTCCTGCATGCGGATGATTTCTCGGACTGCGCTGATGTCGACACCGTACGCCTCGTCATTGAGGTCGAACACGACAAGCTGGCGCTCTCCGGCTACACCATTGTTTTCAGACATGATTGGAAATGCTCCTGTTTTCATATCTCAAAGTGGAAGCGACCGCAGTTGCGACCGCAGGATTCTGTTAATCCCTTCCATAGTCAGGTATTCGCCGGGTGCAGACATAGGAGCAATGGCCTATTGCCCTGCGCGAACCACCTATTGTGTTAGGTGTGGATGAGGTTTGGGCCGGGCGGGGTAAAGGCGAAACTGGTCGCTATATATGATTTATCGAATCGTGCCGGGCGATTGGTTTCCAAATAATAGCGATGTGTGTAAGAGGCTCTGGCCAACGTGTGGGGATGTGCTGATTCCTGTATGCAGCCCATATTGGGGCCCAGATGCGGCTTCTCGGCATACGCGGTGGCTATCGCACCCAAATACACGACCCGACTAATCGCGCTCCCATCACCAGGACGAACGTCCGACACCGGGGCAAAACACGCTACAGTGCCAGCCGATAGAACCGGGCTGCAGTGCCGCCGAACACATCGGCCTTTGCGGCGGGCGATAGCGAACCAAGAATTTCGCGTGTCGCATCGACCACCTGCTTGTAGTTCCCCGCCAGCGTGCATACCGGCCAGTCGGTTCCGAACATCATGCGGTCCGAACCGAACATCCCCAGCACATGGTGTACGTATGGCCGGAGGTCGTCCGTTGTCCAGTTCTGATGATCGGCCTCCGTAATCATTCCCGAAACCTTGCAATGGATTCCATTAATGCTTGCGACTTTTCGTATGTCGGTCAGCCACGGCTCGACAAGATGTTCGGCAATCAACGGCTTTGCGATGTGATCGACAACTGCGCGCAGGTCGGGAACCCGGTCCATGACCTGCGGTATGTATGGCAGGTTGGGCGGTTTCGCAAGAAAATCGAAGGTCAAATTGCGCCTGGCAAGCTCTTTCAGGCCGTTTATGGCACCCGAATTCACTATCCAACCGGGGTCGTCTTCCGATTCCCAGATGTGACGGACGCCCACGAAGTATTTGCTCCGTTGAAGTTCGTCGAGAGTGAACCCGACATCAGGGTCGGTAAGGTCGACCCAGCCGACGACGCCCGCGATGAACTCGTGCTTTTCGGCGAGTGCGAGCAGCCACCGTGCTTCGTCAGGCGAAGATACGGCCTGGACTATCACGGTGTAATCGACGCCAGATTTTTTTATAAGAGGCTCTAAATCTTCAGGGCCAAAATCGGCGGCGAGCGGGCTTCCATCTGGCATCCACGAGTAGTCGAAACGGTCGATCTCCCAGAAATGGTGATGGCTGTCCACGACCGGAATTTTGGCATGATGTTCGGGCAATGTTTGTACCTCTATGGAATGGGGAACGGCTGAAGAGTTTTGGGGTGCATGATCTTTATCGTGGTGGGGCAGAGCCAGAGATTGATGTTTTTCAACCGACCAGCCAGCCGAATTGAAAGAATCGCTATCGAAAATGAACTGAAACTGCCGAGCGGCTATTTTCTGGTCAGGAGCCTTCCTCTCATCCAGGCCCTTTCCACGGGAAGAGAAAATTCTGATGGCAACCCCTTAAACGACGATCGTCCCTATTTCTGGTTGGCCAAGAGTTGCAGTATCGTGTTTACCGGCGAAATTAGCGTCTGCGTACCAGAGTTCGTCGTTTTTGATAGAAAGCCCGTGAATGAACGCATCGTCCTGGTCCATCGTAATGCGTTCTTTCTCCGCACCAGATTCGACATCGTACTTCACGATCACGTTATCGGTAGTGTGAGCGCACCAGAGTCCGTCGCTGACTCGTGCAAGGCCGTGTAACCGTGGAAGTTCGACTTCGAACATGTGGGTAACTTTATATTTGTCTGACGGGTCGATAAGAAAAATCGCAAGCGGGTTAAACCCCGTTATCCAAATCTTGCCGTCGTCCCATTCGATGCCGTGTATGCCCCCGCCGTCCGGGGTTCTGAACCGGTCGATGGCTTCACCTGTCCGCAGGTCGAGCTTGTAAACGTAACCGAGCCCGGTATCGGTCGAACGGCGCGGGCGTGAAACCGAGTCGCCGTTCGATGCCGTCCAGAGATATCCGCCCCCCACCGTGATTCCTGAACCGTTAGCCGTAGGCGTGTAAATAGTTCGTAAAACCACACCGGCCTCATCAACCACGTATACGTTATCTGTCTTCTGGTCCATTACGAACAGGCCCTCGTCTGTCCATTGGAGCCCATTGGGCATTTCGCAGGGAGTTTCGATCTGTTTTATGGTTTTCATGGTGTTCCTGCGGGTCGTTGTGAAGTGGTTGAATACCGGGAAATAAACGTGTTGGTCGTTGCTGGTGGAACCTTAAATAAGAATTTCCCACAGCTTAAACTGGTGTCGCTGCATGCTGGCATCGCAATAGTGTTTCCGATGTTGCTCAGAGTCAAGTCTGCAACAGCTTGGAGTTTCTACGAATAAGAGTTGGTTGGTAATCGCGCCGGAGGACTCGGAATCGGGGCTACAATAAAGTAGTGAAGTCGAAACAGGCGATCGCAAATATCTGATTTATCTCAATTCTTCCCGCCTCCGCCTACACCGACTCACCTGTGATAAATAGCCGCCGGAACAGCGGACTTTTAAAGTTGCGCGCCCGGTGTGGACTTACACCCGGAGGCTCCAATGCCCGCAAAGTCTTCTACACAATCGATGGTTCGTGAAAACGAACGCGTGATGGTATTCATCGATGGAAGCAACCTGTACCACGTACTCACTCAGAGCTGTGGCAGGCACGATCTTCAGTTCGACAAGTTCGCTATTAAACTGGCGAATGGTCGAGACCTGAAAAGAATTTACTACTACAACATTCGGCAGGAATCGGACACCAACCCGAACATGGGTGTCGAGCAGCAGAAGTTCCTCGATTCTCTGTACGACACCCCGTACGTTGAAGTGCGGTTGGGAATCTGGAAGCAGCGTGGCGACATCATGGTCGAGAAGGGTGTCGACGTAATGTTGGCTACCGACCTCGTCACGCACGCCTACAAAGATAACTACGACACCGCAATTGTTGTTAGCGGCGATGCAGATTTTTACCCCGCACTACAGGCCGTCAAAGATGTTGGCAAGCATGTAGAAGTGGCAGCGTTCGATATGAATATCTCGGCGGAATCCGGCCGGATCGCTGATGTTGTCACCAAATTCAACAAGACGTTCTTCACAGGATTGTGGATGACGCGATCACAGTCCAGGTCTCGCACTACTGCTGCGTCACGGCCCGAAGTATCCGACGAGGCGGCATCGCCAAACGGTGAAGACAAGGCTGCGACTAAGGCTGCAACGGCCCGCCGGTCCAGTACACGCAAACCGACATCGGCCACATCGAGATCACGGCGCTCTTCAGCAACTGGCACTGGTACTGGTTCCAGTGGTTCTGCCACAAGCACGCGTTCTGGCTCTCGAACCCGCAGGCCGGCGGCGAGCAAAGCGACAGAGCGTGACGAATCTCGGGTTTCAGAGGAAACTCGTTCACCAGGTGCGACACGGGCACCGAAAGAGGCGGGGGCGCCGAAAGAGTCGGTAACGAAGGAACGCAGTGGCGTTGGAATGCGCCGGACTCCGACTCGCAGGCGAGTCGGCGGAACGTCGTCGACTGGCACTGGCACCAGCGCCGGTTCTGGTGGCTCCGGTAACGGCGTGCGCAATGGCCGTTCAACTCCGAAGCCGCCATCGCTCAGGACTGCGCCCGAATCTAAAACCGGCAAGACCGATTCAAGGCGAGAGCCAGCGAAGTCCGATTCGACCGGAACCCCGGCGGAACGTCGTCGTAGCTGGCGAGACCGGCTTGGTCTGAACAGCCCGGAAGAATAGTCGAAAAGCGTGGACGCCTGACCACTCCCTCGGTCTGTAGGAGATAGCCCCGGCGAACCGAATTTCTGTTTACCAATCGGCTTCAAGGATGACATCAGTGATTGATGTCATCCTTTTTTGTTGCTCGCCGTTTTCGTCCATGGCATAGATGTCGAAAGAGCCATCGCCTTCCGATAGAAACAATATCGAAGAGCCGTTCGAGTTCCAGCGCGGTGCCGCATCTATCACCCTGTTCGACGTCAGTTGTCGCGTGTCCTTGCCATCAGGGGTGACAAGATATATCTCGGCGTTGCCCGATGATTCGCTCACAAACATGATGTGTTTGCTATTGGGGGCCCAGACGAAACTGGTTTCGTCGAAATCGTCCGGCGCAACGTTGGTCGATTGATTGCCGTCACGGTCGGTAACTACAAGATCGGTCGACGTAGCGCCATCGGTGCCTGTGACCCGGTTGAAAGCGATCTTGCGTCCATCGGGCGACCAACGGGGGTTGGTGTCGGCTCCGACCGTTATCGTTATCTCGTCTACACCGTTCGGATTTCTCCGTCTTATGCCCGGCGATTCACCACCAATTACCGCATACAAAAGCCACTCGCCATCGGGTGACCAGTCTCCAATTTGTGCGTTCTCGCTCTGAGATGTGAGAGCTTCAACATCACCCGTTTCGATGTTCAGCACTGCGATCCAGTTAAATTTGCCGTTCGCGATCTCCATGCCAATCGAGTTTGAATCCGGCGACCACTGGAAACTGTTTATGACCATGCCCGGTTTTGAAACCTGCCGCTTCGATTCCCCGCTCCAGTCCATCAACCACAGGGCTGGTGCCCCGTTCCTGCTCGATAAGAAAGCGATCATGTCTTTCTTTGGCGACCATGCGGGTGCGAAATCTTCGGCAGCGGCATTTGTCAGCCGTACCGGTGATCCCGATTCATCGTTCACTCGATAAATATCGGTATTGCCGTTGGCCAAGGCACTGAACACCACTTCGCCTCTTCCGGCTTTTGAACCGCCATCACCACCACATGCTGTAAGCCCAAGAGTAAGCAGAATCACAGCTAAACCCAGGCCGACAGAACGAATACGTGGAATCCAGCGAACAGGGAACTTTGAAATGCTTTTCATTGAAAAAAGTTACTTCTGGTCCGGTCGATCTTGTTTGGCCGGTTCAGTCGTCGTCGAATTAAGCGCAGCGAACCATTCGAAGGCTAGGGTAGCAACGCCCCCGGTTAGATTGGCAGTTGCCGAGCATAGCGGATTTGCGAAATTCTCACACGTTTCCGCATAGCCAGTTTTTTTAATAGAGCGGATCACGCCAGTTGCCATTGCTGTTTCGGACACCAGCGCATTGACCGCCCCTTTTTAGAATGCTAGCTTCCGCTGAGTGCGGCGCATGTCGGGGGCAAAGGGTGTTCGACATTTTAAATTCCCGCATTTCTTGAGTAAGGGAAACACAATGCCATCGCTGCAGAACCTGCTCGACCAGGTCGAACTGGCAACCAGTGAAATCGTTGAACTTGAGCAGGCCCTTGTACGCATCCCATCGGTAAACACCGGATTTATGCCGACCGGCGGCGAAACCGTGGTTGCTGAATTCACGCGTGACTGGCTAGCTGGCGAAGGCTTTGATTCAGAAATTCTTGCGCGAGACCCGGACCGTGGAAACATTATTTCGGTGTATCCGGGAGACGATGGCGACACACGGTTAATGTTGATGTCCCACACCGATGTAGTTCCTGTTGAAGACGAATCGAAGTGGAATTACGAACCGTTTGGCGCCGAAATATCGGGTGGACGCATATATGGCCGCGGGGCATCCGATTGCAAGGCTTTGCTGACGTGCCAGCTAATGGCGATGGCGGTTATGAAGCGTGCGGGAGTGAGGCTGAATCATGGCCTGCGCCTTGTTAGCGGTGCGGATGAAGAGCACGGCGGTCGCTGGGGGTTTGGCTGGCTTGCAGAAAATCATCCGGAATCGCTCAAATCCGAATTTGCGGTAAACGAGGGCGGTGGTACTCCGGTCGAAATGGGTAACACGCTTACGTACCTGCTCGGGACGGGCGAGAAGGGCCGGATGGAGCTTCACATAACGCTACGCGGCGAAAGTGCGCATGCGTCGGTGCCGTGGACCGGGGTTAATGCCAGCTACAGGCTGTCGCGGGCGCTGACTGCGATAGAGGGATATCGCCCGGAACTCGATACATCGCTACCAATCTTCGACTATCTTGGGCAGTTTGGTATCGAAGAGAAGCCCTCGCCAATGAATATCGACCGGCTGATTGCCGAACTAAACGAAAGTTCGCCGCGGCTGGGGTCGTTGCTGCGGGCGCTGTCACGCATGGTCCTGACCCCTACGATGGTTTCTGGCGGCATCAAGTCGAACAGTGTTCCTGAAGAGATAAAACTTACCTGCGATATCAGGACGCTTCCATTTCAGGACGAGGAGTATGTTCGGCGTCAACTCGATCAAGCGTTCGAGGGCATAGACGGGCTTGAATACGATATCGATTACATGTCGGTGCCCAACTCATCGGAGTTCGAGACCGAACTGACCGCAGCGATCAGGAAAGCCCACGCCGCTGCGGTGGGCAGGGACGATATTCAGTGGATTCCAGCGATTAGCAACGGGTTTACCGATTCGCGGTTCACTCGGAACCTGGGGATTATCACTTACGGCTTTACCGGCGCTCACCCCGATGACGACCCCATGCTTTCTCGTGCGCACGGTACCGACGAATCGGTTGGAATAGCATCGCTTATCAGCGGCACCCGCAGCATGCTGGCGATTGCCTACGACCTGTGCGGGGCGAGATGAGTGGACGGAATCAGTTTTAGTTTTCTGATCGAGTTTTAACGGAGAACGAATTAACCGGTCTTAATGTTTACCGGGTAGAACGTAGACAGCAATGAAAAAATATGACTGAAACTCCTTCGTCAGCCCGGAAATTACGGTACGCTTTGCGGCATTCATCTGTTCTGATAGTGAGTTCCGCCAAACAGGTCCACGCGCACGGCGTGGTTAGAGGTCAAAAATCAATGAATCGGTCCCGGACATCGCCCAGGTCGCAGGTCTTCACAATCATCGCACTACTTATTGCAGTGGCCGCTGTTGCCTGTGGCTCTGGTGATTCATCCGTCGTCTCTGATGGCACTGGTGGTGACGATGAGAAAACTCCAAAGGTCATCAGGATCATCGAATCAACTCAGATATTCACTGAAGACGACGTGAAGGCGATTGGATGGAAGCCCCAGAGAGATCTCCTGATCGAATATCCCGGGGCCACGTTGGCGAAGTGGGGCTTTTTGAACACCAAAGAAGTTGGTGTGCTGATTTACGCGACGGCAGAAGAGGCAAAAACGCTGGGTGTCGAAGCTGCTAACACACAGACGTTTCGGAGGCCAGAGGACGACCAGGCGCCTGATGAGGGTATCGACCGGATTTCGTGTCGGCAGGCCGCCGGACAATCGGCTGTAAAAGCACTTACGGATGTTCCATCAAAGTCATTCTCAGCTTCGTATCTCGACCCTGAAAATGCCGGGTCTGACGAAGTCGAAGGACAGCGTTCCTGCCCCAACAGATACCCGACGTACAACGATTACACGGTTATCGGAAACATGGTGATGATGTGCGAGGGTGACGGGCGCAACCTGATCGAGCCTTCGACCAACTGCAAGGAGCTAGAGGGGTGGTTGACGAAATAGTCGGCCACGGGCAGTTCGGATAAGCGATGTGTTGTGTGGGAAGACGCTTTTTTCATCAGTCAGGCCTTGTCCGTGCCGCGACCTATCAAAATCTAAAATAGATGAATTCAGCTGAAACATCTGCCCGCAACAGCAGGATTCCTGTAAATGACGCGAGCGTAATCGCGGTTAGAATAATCATCCTGTTCAGGTCGCTCCGCATCCAATAGCCCTCGAATTTCGGCTGATCGACTATCGCGTGTAGCCAGAGTGGGATCGAGTAAATCATGGCGGTCGCACCCAGGGCCGCAGCCAACTTGACGTCTTGAACCTGGCTAAAAAAATTTTCACCGATGAAAGACAGATCGCCTTCACGAAACAGAACCCAGCTGAAACCGATCAGCAAGAACGTCAGCGCGACTGAGACGGACTTTAAAGGCCGCACGCTTGATAGCGATGCAACACGCCATGCCAGGATAAGACCGGCGTGAAATAAACCCCAGATCACGAAATTCCATGCGGCACCGTGCCAGAGACCACCAAGCACGAAAGTAATCACAACGTTAACCGCAGTTTTTCGGTTGCCGGGTTTGGTTCCGTTTGGTTGGTTGTTTCGGCCCAGCGGAACATATACATAATCACGCAGCCACTCCGAAAGCGTAATGTGCCAGCGTCGCCAGAAGTCTGCGGGCGACGATGCAAGCCAGGGGTGCCGGAAGTTGGGTGATAGTTCGATTCCCAGCAATCTGGCCGATCCACGAGCGATATCGGTATACCCGGAGAAATCCGCGAGAATCTGAATTCCGAAGGCGAATACGCCAACCCACAACATCGCCGCTCCGGGTGTCGCTGTCGAAAAAATGTTGTCGACGATCATCCCAACGTTGTCGGCGATAACCAGTTTCTTGAAAAGCCCCCATGCGAGTAGCGATAGTCCCGAAGCGGTTTGGTCGGGTGTAAATTTTCGCGCCCGCTCGAACTGGGGGAGTAGTTTTGAGGCTCGCTCAATTGGCCCGGCGACAAGCTGAGGGAAAAAGCTGATGAACAGGGCCGTATCGATAAAATCACGACGGGCACGGGTTCGCCCCATGTAAACGTCAATCACGTAGCCGAGTGATTGGAAGGTGTAGAAGGAAATACCGACCGGCAGGATGATCCGCAGTGTCGAATCGAAACTGGCGAGCCCGACCGTGTCCAGCACCGATGCGAAGTTGTCGACGAAAAAACCGGCGTACTTGAAAAAGCCGAGTGCCCCGAGCGATGCCAACACAGCAAGTAACAGGTATCGGCGGGCGTTTTCCCTGTCTCCGTCGATCGCCCTGGCCGCCGCGTAGTTCACAACAACGTAACCGCCGAGTAGCAGCGCAAGTCTGGGATCGACGTATGCGTAGAAAACGTAACTGACAAGCAGCAGCAGGATGTTCTGCGAGCGACGTGGCAACAGCCAGTAGACGGTAAAAACCAGGACCAGCAGCACCGCGTATTCGAACGATTGGAACGTCACGGAGTTGCGCCCCCATTCATGTTCGACGGCAGTAATTCACTGAAAATCTCGGTGTACAAAGTGCGATACCGGTATGTCAGGTGATAGCCGTCGTAGTACATCCCGGCGTCTATTCCGGGGTGTCCTGTCATGTCGATATAGCTGACACCGTTCGCTGCTAAATATTCCGATAACTCTGCCGAATACTCTGCAAGAGTGCCGGGTTCGTTGGGAGTTCCATCGTCATTTGGTCTTGCTGAAACCCGGACGATAACGAGTTCGATTGAGAGTTGCCTGGCCTGCTCGACTAGCAAAGGAAGGAACGAGCTTTCAACCCTCGAGCGAAAGCTGCCGTGAAACTTCGGTTGCTGGATGTTCTGCGCCCGTTCGCGTTTGTTTGCGAACTGAAAGATAAGATCGCCTTCGGCACTGGCTTCATCGTGGCTGATCCCGACCATAAACGCGCCTACCGCGCTAACAGGGTTACGGTCGGCTGAAGAAAAGTCGGCGAGCGGGTAGATAACCCCCAGCAAACGCCTGATCCTATCCCCCGGGTCCTCTGCGCTTGTAACAACTCTCTCGTAGTCAGCTTCGACACCATGAGAAAGTCGCTCGACCAGCGAACCGTCTCTGGGGCCGGTGAACGAGATTGGGCGGGTAATCAGGTCATCATGGAAGAAGATTACCGCAGTGTCGGGTCGATTCTCAGTTGCCCCAATCACGTTCTTCAGTTGCAGGTACCAGATACCCGGCCCGGTACCGTCGATTGCGAGTGATACGGCCCCTGCACCGGCCAGTTCGGCCAGTTCGGCCAGTTCGGCCAGTTCGCCAAAATAGGTGGGGTCGATGCGGGTTTCGAGTAGCGAATTCCCAAGAAAAACTATCTCAGGCCCAGCTGATTCGATCTGGTCGACTGCCGACTGGTCAAACGGTTCAATTGTCCTCGTCCTACCAACAAGCGCGGGCACGATAAGGACAACAAGCAGCATTGCGATCAGTAATAACACTGCACGCCGGTTTGAACCGGCTGGCGTGTTCTGTTCCGCACTGGCCGCTGCATTGCTTTCAGGGATGATCGTCATTGGCCGAAAGTGTATTACGCCGCTGTGCCACCACAACTGTGATTCGGCCCCCCTCTCTCCAGTTCCGCCACGCCGTATCCTTCATTCATTTTCCGCATAGTCAGGAGAACCATGCGTAGATTTTCCCAAGAGCGAATACGCAGTAGGTCAGACGAACGCATAGCGAGTATGTAACTCCACGCATGTTGATTGGTGAGATTCGATACAAAATCGTTTTACCGGTATTGGGTAATGAGTAGGGGTTCGTGTTTGGATTCTGCCGTCTTCGGCCTGAATGTCTTGCTGCTAAGGGCAGAGACTCTGGTCGGCCATTCGTTTGAAAACACGCTTCGTGGCGCGGGTCATCCGGTCACGGTGATCTCGTCGCGTGAAGCCGCGTTTTCGTTGATCGAATCAATGGAACCGGATCTGCTTGTATTCGACCCGATTTCGGAGTTCGGGTTCTCGGGATCGGTGCAACGCCTGCGCGCTAGTTTCAAGGGCCCGATAGTTGCCACCGGACTTGATGCGGATTCACCCATGGCGAGCAGGCTCAGGCACCTTGGGATATTGCTGTTCGCAGCTGATGCCACCGAACTGCTGGAAATAGCCAGCAAAATTCCGGTGAGTCAACTGAGGCCAATCGAAGCCGACCCACTTGCCGATGAACCCGGAAATCCCGAGCCGGAATCTCCGCCGACCGCAGCGGTTTCAAATGTCACTGGCGAGAAATCCAATCCTGAAAAAATAGCCCCTGTAGAGGTTCCAGGCAAGTGGTCATCTGAACGGTGGCACTGGGCGACTGCCGGGTTGGCGACCGCCGTCATAGTAATGGCAATAGTTCTGATTGCTGTGATGCTGCCGGGAGCCCAGCAGGACGATGTTCCAGTTGCGAAAGCACTCCCGATCGTGCCGACAATCCTTCTTAAGCCACTTGCACCCCTGACTATTGAGGAGCTTTCGGGAGAAACCTTACCGCTGAAGATTTTTGGAATAAGTGATCGGACAGTTATCGATGCACCCGCAGTGGCTTTCTGGGGAGATACGGCGCCGGACGCGTTCGTATCAGTGAATGGGGAACAGGTAGAGGTGTCGGAATACGGGGCCTTTGTAGTCGATTACCCGCTTGATGACGGTGCGAACTTCATCGAGATTCTGGCGAGTGATTTCCAGGGGCGCACGACGCGTGTTTCGATCACTCTGGTGAGGACGCAATAATGCACAGCCAGCGAATAGTCCTCCGCCTGGCAGCGGTAATCGTTGTCGCTGCCATGCTGGTCGTCACGGCGATTTTCACTTCTGCGATCACAACAGCGTCGGCCGAAGAGGAAAAAACGGCCCTGTTTGGTGTTGTGACGGGTAATCCGCTGACCGGGCTGATCGAAGTTGTAACCCGTGATGGCGCAATCACTCTGATTATTGACGATCAAACGACGATCCGTGACAGAAAAGGTGGGGTAAAACTTTCTGAAATCAAAGTGGGAATGACGGTTGCCGGTTACTACACGGATGGTGACGGCGGCGCGGTGGCTAAAAACCTGACATTTGTTTCCAGGAAACAGAAAAAATCGTTCGAGCATGTCGTTGGCGTAATTCTCGAACGAAAAGAAAAAACGTTTACAGTCAAGACTGCGCAGGGTGAACTCATCGAGATTGAACTCGGCGACGATGATGAAGGTGATGAAGCCCAGCCCGGAAGCATGATCGCCACCGTTGTGGAGCGGGATGAGGAAACCGGCGAACTAAAGTCGAAGGCCCTTCAGACCGCGCAGGAGACAGTCGATAGGCTCAACAAATCGATCGACTATGAAATATCTCTGGCCCAGAGAAAATTGCTGAAAACTCGGATTTCGGTGACCGCGACCGTTCACATGACCCGGCTCTACGAAGCCCTCGACGAAATTAAGGCCGATACAAAGGCACGTATACAGGCCGCGTACGAAGAATTTCAGGTGAGCTATGAAGCGACCCTGAGGGAAAATTTGCTGGAGCCTGTCACCGTGAAGATGACGGGGACGGTGATCAGTGTTTCCGGGTCAGAAGTCGATGTGCTGAGCGTTTCCGATGGCACGGTCTGGAAACTCCGCGTCACCGGTTCCACTGTAATCAAGCGGTCTGACGGTACCGAGGTGACTATCGCCGATATCCTGCCGGGTCAGACAATTGAAATCCAAGCTGCACCGGGTTCAGCGACCGGTAGGCCCATGGCCAAATATATTCGTCTCCTGCTTGTTGAAAAAGCTAAACCCAAACGCACAGAACAACAGAACGACAACACGATTATTGGGACAATTATTCTTGTTGAATCCGGGTCAGACGAGGTCGAAACGGTAGTGGTGGTTGCCCTGGACGATGGATCTGATAGTGCCGCTTCTCTTTCAGACGACACCGTGGTAGTGGTGGATGGCGAAGAATTAAGCGTGGATGAACTTGAGGCTGGACAGGAAGTAGAGATTATTCTGGCGGCCGATGGTTTTTCCGCGGAAGAAATAACGGCAGTTGAGGCGGTTGAACCAACACCAGAGCCCACTTCCGAGCCGGGCAGCGAACCTTCAGGTACGGCAGTCCTGCGCCAAGAATATGTCATGATCGGAACCCTCCGATCAATTGACGACGCTGGCGTGGTTCTGGACGGAATTAGCCTGACGTTAGAGGGCTCGACAGTTTCGTTTGCTACGAGTTCGATCGGGCAGCAGGTCGAACTGAGGTTTTTCGTCGATGATGCAGGCCGTCTCGTGATGACGGGCATCAAGTAGCGTCGGGCGGGGTGTCAGTTACCGGCCGCACGACGCACACCCGGTGATGTTGTGGACCCAGCGGAGGGACCCAGGACAAATTGCCCTTCCGAGGATTGTTGCAGGCTTCCTGCTGCGAGCGGTTGCATCGTTACTTTGCCAGCACGATTCGGTGGATTTTCCCACCGAACATGACCACGTAGATGTTGCCACTGGCATCTACACCGAACGATGAAATCTGTCCGTCCACCCTTCCGATAAGTTGCCCATTCTGTGCGAGAGCGTCGGTCGTATTCTCTTCGACTCTGAACCCCCAGATCCTGCCGGAACAGAAATCTCCATAGATATAGACACTGATCAGGCCTGCTAGGTCGGGCAGGTCTGCCCCCCGGTAAACATGACCGCCGGTGATAGAGCAACCCAGTGAATGGTCATATTCGGCGACCGGCGGGATTGCGCTCGTAGAATCGCAACCAGAGCGGGGCTGAAAACACCGTGTGCCCTCCAGGGTGTTCCAGCCATAATTCCCTCCGCGCACGATCAGATCTACCTCTTCTCTGGCATCCTGACCAACATCGCCAACCCACAGATCACCGGTTTTGCTATCGAATGAAAAGCGCCAGGGGTTCCTCAGCCCATAAGCCCATATTTCAGGCCGCTCGCCACCCGCTGACCCGATGAAAGGATTATCGGGCGGGATGCCGTATTCTCGATCACCACTCGGATTATCAACATCAATTCGGATGATCGAACCGAGCAACGTCGTTGGGTTCTGCCCGTTCCGATCCGGGTCGCCGGAACTGCCGCCATCGCCGATACCTATGTAAAGATAGCCGTCGGGCCCGAACACCATTGACCCGCCATTGTGGTTGGAGTGCGGCTGAAGAATTTCGAGTAGCACGGTTTCAGATTCGATTGCGGCGCGGTCCGGGTCTGGCGATACCGTGAACCTGCTGATAACCGATCTCCGTGGTTTCGCGGCCGAGTAGTACAGGTAAAACTGGCCGTTTGAGGCGTATTCGGGATGAAACGCCAGACCCAACAACCCTTCTTCGTTGCCGTCGCGGCTTATCTGGTCTGACAGGTCAAGATAGATCGTTGTTTCCGTTATATTCGGATCGTTTTCAAATATACGAACAAGGCCATCCTGCTCTATCACGACGATTCGGCCCGATTCGTCTGGGAGGTAGGTGAGCAACACTGGACGGCTGCCGAAAGTGCTCGCGGGAAGCAGTGGGAACGCCTGTTCGGTGGATATCTTGGGAATGGGGCCAGACGGGGAGCTGACGATGACGGTTGGCGTTGGATCAGGCGACCGGGTTGCTGGCTGATCTTCCACTGTCACAGCTGTTGCGGCAGGAGGGCCTTCACCTGCGCCAGTGGACGTTTCATTGTCGTTGGCACAACCAGCCAGCAATACGACGAACAACAACAGAGCGCCGACCGAGGCCCGCCAATCAAAGCGCATTACGGTTTCCGCGGAGCCTCTGGTGCTGGCATATCGGTTCACGGCAGTTGAAATGGTGGTGTCAGCATGTCGAGTACAGAAGTCTCCGCTAGTGTGGTGATGAGACGGGAGGCGTGACCCCAACCTCTCGGAAAACGTGCCACTGGCACCTCCGAAGCTCAAGTTGGCGAATCAGCATCCGCAATCCAATCTCTCAGAAAACGTGCCACCGGGCGGTCTACTGCGTGATCGCCCCCGTAGCGGCTGGCTGGACCAACTTGATGTACTTGCTGAGCACGCCTTTCGTGTATGGCGGGGGTTTTGGCTGCCATCTGGCGAGCCGGGCCTTCAGTTCCTCGTCGGTGATCTTGACATTCAGCTCGAACTTCTCAAGATCGACCTCGATCAGATCGCCATCCTCGACCGCCGCAATCGGCCCTCCAACCGCGGCTTCGGGCCCGATGTGACCAATCATCGAACCGTGGGAAGCACCCGAGAACCTTCCATCGGTCATCAGCAGCACTTTTTCGCCGAGACCCTGACCCACGAGCGCAGCCGTAACCGAAAGCATCTCGCGCATGCCCGGCCCGCCCTTTGGACCTTCGTAACGGATAATGATGGCGTCGCCCTCGTTGATATCACGGCGTTGCAGCGCCTCCATCACACCCTCTTCGCCATCGAATACCCGTGCAGGCCCGCCAAGTTTTTGACCGAACTGGTGCCCTGCCACTTTCAGCACAGCACCATCGGGAGCCAGATTGCCAAACAGGGTCACGAGCCCTCCGGTTGAAGAGATCGGATTTTCGATCGAGTAAAGCACATCGTTCGGTTCACCGACCTCGAAATCAGCCAGATTTTCTGCAATTGTCCTGCCTGTAACGGTCATGCAATCGCCGTGAAGCAGCCCCGCATCGAGAAGTCGCTTCATCACGGCCCGAATTCCGCCAACACGATCGAGGTCGAGCATCACGTATTTTCCACCGGGCTTCATATCGGCGATCAGCGGGGTGCGCATCGAGATGTCATGGATGTCTTGCAGCGTAAGTTCGATTCCCGCTTCGTGGGCGATTGCGGGCAGGTGGAGAGTCGTGTTGGTCGAACCGCCCATAGCGACGACTACTGCGACGGCGTTTTCAAACGCCTTGCGGGTAAGAATGTCGGAGGGCCGAATATTTTTTCGCAGCAAGTTCATTACCGCGTGACCGGCCACGCGAGAAGAAGCCGCCTTCCGCTGATCGACATTCGATTCAGATGCGGCGCCGGGTAATGAAAGTCCCAGTGCCTCGCCAGTGGCCGCCATCGTGTTGGCCGTGAACATGCCGCCGCACGCACCGGGGCCGGGGCACGCGTGCGATTCGATCTGGTAAAGCTCCTCTTCGTCGATCTGCCCTGCCTGGTATTGGCCGACGGCTTCGAACACGTTCTGGATCTGGATGTTTTCGCCGCGCCACACACCGGGCATGATCGACCCGCCGTAGATGAACACAGATGGGATGTTCAAGCGGGCCATCGCCATCATCGCCCCCGGCAGGGATTTATCGCAGCCCGCCACCGCGACCAGGCCGTCGTAGCGTTCGGCAAAGCAGACAGTTTCGATAGAGTCGGCGATCACTTCGCGTGAAACGAGTGACCCGCGCATGCCCTCAGTGCCCATCGATATGGCGTCGGAAACGGTGATCGTGCCGAACGTGAACGGGGTGCCCTGGGCGGCTATAACGCCCCGCTTAACCTCTTCAACCAGCGATGCGATTCCAGCGTTGCAGGGTGTGACTTCGTTGTGGGTCGATGCGATTCCAACAAACGGGGCTTCGATGTCTTTATCGCTCAGGCCCAGCGCTTTCATCATCGACCGGTGTGGTGCGCGTATGGCACCCTCGGTTGTCTCCCAGCTTCGCCATTTTCCGGGCGCACGCTTGATGGCGCGCATGGAGTTGAGTTTTTCTTGGGGATCGCCGGTGGTTGTCATTATTCTGGTGCTGTTTCGAGTGGTAATAGTGCCGGATTTGAACTTGTTTCACGAAGATTTACGGTTGGTAATGGTACACGCTCGAAGCGAGCGATCATGGAGGGCCGATTACGCTGTCGGCTCCAGAATTCACGAACGGTAACTACTTTTGGTGACGGGTGAGGTTTTAGCTTTGATGACCGTGCATGTTCCGTAGGCTTCCCGTGGATGGGCAAATAGGCGGGCGAGACGCGGAGCGCCCCCGGCAGATTATGGTGCCGGGGGCGCTTTTCAAGTTCTTATTAGCTGGCTAACGACAGGCGACTGGCGATTTATTCGTCCTCATCTTCTTCATCGTCTTCATCTTCATCGTCCTCGTCGTCCTCGTCCTCATCTTCAGGTTCTTCAGCTTCTTCGATCTCGATTTCCAGCACCACCATGGTCTGGGGAACGTATTCGACCTCTACCCTGTCTCCGATCTGGATAGCACTAAATGTGGCCGGGCCTTCGTTGTCAATTTCCGTTGATGGAACTATAAAGAAGGTCAACTCCCCGCCGTTGTCATCGACCACAGAAATCGTGACGGCAGCATTATCAATCGCTGATACGACGCCCTCGATTTCTCTGTCTCGGTCCTCGTCATCTTCGATCGTCTCGGCTTCGATCTTCGAAGCGATCAAGGTTTCGGGGTTGTATTTAACCTCTACTTCCATCCCTGCACTGATATCCGCTAAAAGAGTGGTCGATGAACCCGGCTTTTCGACCTCGATCTCGGTACTCGGCGCAACGTTTACGGTGAATACGATGCCGTTTTCCGATTCGATCGTCACTGTCAACGCGTCGGTATCAACACTCACAACGATTCCCTCTACTTTCGCAGTAGAGGGCGAGAGGGATGTAACCGCATCGTTTGCGTCAAACGTCAGTTCGATTTCGTCACCGGCCTGAAGAACCGCCGAACCAGCAACGGCCTGCAGCGTTCCAACATTGACGTCTTCAAGATTGAACGTAGTGGTGGTTCCGTCATTCAGTTGGACAGTTACTTCCCCTGAGATAGAGTCGACATTCTGGAGAATTCCCTGAACCACGGCCGGATCGATGTTTTGCAATTCGGTGCAGGCTACCGTTGCCGATATCGCCGCAAATCCGACAACCAACGCAGCCATCTTGCTGCCCCTGACTGCGAAAGGGAATTTGATATGTATTCGCTTCATTTCTGCTCTTCCTGTGTGCCAAAAATTTTCAGATCAGAATCACCGGGTGGGTCACTCTGAGTAATAGGCTAGGATCACAGGGATTACTTGATCGTTACCAAAAGGTTGTGGCCTGGTGTTCAGTGGTTGCAAAACCAAAATTGAAAGATGTTGCTAGCTCTGGACATCCGCGCTCGTGGTGCTTTCGTGGGCGCATACAGTGGAGAGCCAGTG
>CAYLWG010000002.1:41894-42588 GCA_964387235.1 uncultured Dehalococcoidales bacterium | reverse complement strand
ATAACCGGTGATGACCGCGATGCAATTCTGGGCGGAACACTCGAAGGGCTTCTGAATCGCGCTCGTACTGTCGATAAGTCCTGAGCAAGCAGACCGCCGCGGTGAGATACCTGGCTCACACCCCCCTCAAACGTGGGTTCACTCTACACGGTTCATCCAAAATGAGCCGTAAGTACCACTGCGGTACGTAGATCACCTATGTCGCCGGTACCGCATGCCCCTAGAAGGTAGTGAATAGGAACGGTCTTTACCGATTCCACACCGGGCACAACTCGGGGTACACCGGTCGGTTATTGCGGATTCGCCGATTGGCCGCGCCACCTGCAACACGCGGGCATGGCGAGTCTAAATACGACGAATCTGATTCGACTCCTATTAGGATCATGCGTGCATGGTCGGTAAGGTTGAGCGCACTTTTCTATGACAGCAATCGATTGGCGAAAACTGTGGCAATTCCTCGATTATTCAGGCGATCAGTTTGCAACGGTACAGTCGGAATCTCTCCGCTCCCAGTTCGCCAGTATGTCGAACAACCCCGTTATGTCTGCCCTTTCAGCAAGTGGCACCGATTTCACATCGATTGACGATTTCAGAGCCCGCGTACGCCTGAGCGTATGGGACGATTACTCCGGTCACTTGAAGCCCGAAACAAACGGAACCCAGCGATCAGACGAATCGAACACATGGGTTTACA
>CAYLWG010000002.1:21175-41884 GCA_964387235.1 uncultured Dehalococcoidales bacterium | reverse complement strand
CCTGATCGTCCAGGTGGAGCTTCCCTCGCGCTCCCAGTACGGCGCGGGCAACTCTAAATGGATTCCCTATACTCCGGCAGCCCTCGACCACTTGTCCGATTCTGTCGTGGCTGCAATCGGCCTCGCCGCTTCAACTAACGGAAAAAACTCGAACATAGAACGCGGCGATCGCGCACTGTTCAATATCCCACCACGGCCATATCTGGCAGGACATGTGGCGTTTGGGCTGGCCGAGAAATACGGCTTCAAACCCCTAATTCCGCTCGAACCGGGTGAAGATATGGAGTTCAAGCAAAGAATTGCCGAAGGGTTCGCCCACGCACTGAACGACCGGGTCGACATTCTCATTTCTATGACTTCAGTGCTGAAACGTGTCGCTGAACGGTTCGACCCCAACACCACTCGCACGAACGGCTCGGGTGGGCTCATAAAGAAAGTTAACGCCAGAGGAGCTTTTCGGCTGGCCGGGGCGAAGTTGAAGAGTACTTTAACTCACCACACAATGAAGCCACGCGACCTGTGGGAACCGAAGTGCGTCGTTGGCTGGGGCTTAGACACCAGATTCTACTCCGACCAGATCGAAGACGCATGGGGCCGCCCGCCTTACGAGGTGTATGCCTCGACAGAGGTCGGTGCAATGGGTATCCAGTTCCGAGATGGCGGAGGTATGGGGTTCAACCCGCACACATGCTTCTACGAATTTATCCCTGAATCTGAACTGGAAATCGAACGGTCCGACCCGAACTACATGCCACGTACCTGCCTGCTCGACGAAGTCGAACCGGGTAAATCTTACGAAGTAGTGGTTACCAGCTTCTTTGACATGCCATTTGTCCGGTATCGCCTTGGTCACATCGTCCAGTTCACCAGTGACTACACGGGCTACGGGCACGAATTCCTGTTCGTTGGCCGTTCGGATGAACAGATCGACATCGGTGGTTTCACACGCGTCGATGAAAGCACTGTATGGAAGGCAATCTCTAAAGCCGGGTTACCGGTTCGTGACTGGACGTTGCGGCGGGAAATCGAAGGGATCGTCCCAGAACTTCACATGTACATGGAGCTATCGAGCTCGTTCGAGGCGACACGCCTCGTGCCAACGCTCCACAAAGCACTGAAGGACTGCGACCCCCTCTATTCGGACCTGGAAACAATGCTCGGCATATGCCCACTGAAGGTAACTGTTCTATCGCCCGGCACTTTTGACGCATACACCGATATGCAGCTAAAACAGGGCGCATCACTCGTCAGCAGTCGCCCGACAAGAATGAACCCGAATGACGAAATAGTCGGGCGTCTTGTGGCCCTCGACCGGGCACTGGCACTTTCTGCCTGAACGTTTTATGAACGAGATTTACGTAGCCTTACCGTTCGTTCAGTTCGCCATCAGTGCGTTCCTGGCAGTGCTTGTGCTGTTTTCTAACCCCTCCGACCGCCTGAACCGGTTGTTCACCCTGTTCCTGATAAGCATGGCGGCGTGGGGTATCACAATATTCGCGATGCGCGATGCGTTCCCCGACGCGGCCACAGCATTCACACGTGAAAAATGGGCACTGGCCGTTATTCCGTTCAGCAGCATCTTCTTCCTGCACTTCGTCCTGCGCTACACCCGCTCGAAGCACGGCAGTCTCACCCTTTACGCCTTCTACACCGTCGGTATCATCGCGGGCATTCTTTCGCTCGGCGGCTACACCGCCACAGGCATGGTCGAAAAGTTCTACGGCTTCGCCCCAGAGTTAGGCTGGGCCTTCCCACTGGTGCTGATGGCATCCTACCCCGCCGTACTCTGGTCGCTGGTCACCCTGCACCGAGCATCGAAAACCGAACAATCAACACAGCGCAAACAGCAAATGCACCTGCTGAAGCTGGGCGTCATTGCCTCGGTGGCCGGGGCAACTACCGATTTCTTCCCATCGCTGGGGCTGAACACATACCCACTGGGTGTCCTCGGAAACATCATATTCATCGTCTTTGCCACATACGGAGTGACCCGATACAAAATGATGAACCTGCGCCTGATGCTGAGACGCGGCATGGCGTACAGCGCGGTAAGTTCGTTCCTGTTCGCTGTGTACGGTCTTTGCATTGGCGTAGTACTGCTCATAACACGCGATCTCAGCACCATCGCCTCGGTGCTTTTTGGCGGGGGCGCGGTACTCATCATCGGAGTAATGGTCCAGCCAGTCATGCAACGGGTTCAAGCCGTTGTCGATAAAGCCTTTTACCGTGAACGGCACGACCGCATTTCCGCACTTTCGAGGCTAAACGAACTCACCAAGGACATTACCGACTTCCCGACGGTGGCCGAAGGAATCGTCTCGACCGTCCGCGAAGCCGCACAACTCGACTGGGTTGCAGTATTGCTTCCGTCTCACGATGGCAAGGCATTCATTTCAGTCGCCGACACCCGTAAGGTTTCGCCGCACTTCGAACTTTCCGCAACCGGATCAGCAATTTCAAAAATGAAGCGTTTTGGTGAAATGCTCATTTTTGACCCGACCGCGAGCGATCTGGATACCGACGACCCGGATTCCGCCCCAGAGTTCGTTGCAACAGATGATGATCGCGAGATGTCGCTATTCGAACAGCTTGATGTCCGAATGATCGTGCCAATGATGGCCGGGGGTAATCTTGCGGGACTCCTCACCGGCGGACGGAAAATGGTCGGCTCAGGGTTCCTTGATGAAGATATCGAGTTTGTGAAGATGGCCGCAGCCCAGGCTGCGGTTGCCGCCCGAAACGCAAGCCTGTACGCAGCTGCCCGCAAGGAAGCCAGCGAACGATCGGGACTTGCTGAACTGGGCCGGGTCGTTAGCTCGACACTGGACCTCGAAACCGTATTCGAACGTTGTGCCGAACAGGTCCGGACACTGCTCCCTGCCGACAGAATCGCCATAGCCCTTGCTGATGACGAGGGCGAAACATTTGAATACACGTACGTATCCGGAATACCGGTGCCGGGCTGGAACCGCGGCGCAACCGATTCGATCGCATCGTCACCACTACAGCCAGTGTTCGAATATCACTCTGGCATCACGCTTGGAATAGCCGATGACCCCGATAGCGGGCCACTCCACGACATGCGAAAAGCCAGCGTTGACGTAGGCCTGAACTCCCTCATGGCGGTTCCCTTCATAGCCCGGGGCCGTGTTATCGGTGCACTGATTTTAGAGTCCAGACGGTCACGAGCATACCTCGGTGAAGAACTGGCACTTGCCGAACGGGTCGGCGGACAGATCGTCAACGCCATCAACAACTCGCGTCAGTTCGTCCAGGCGATGGAACTGGCCGACGCCCACGAAGTTAAGCTCATTCTCGACGCCGAGAACCTCGAGCTACAGCGTCTGAACGAAGCGAAAATAAAGTTCCTATCTACCGTCTCGCACGAATTGCGCACACCGCTCACCAGCATGCTGGCGTTTGCCAGTTTGCTAAAGCGGAACAAAGACGAAAATCTTACCGAGAAAAACCTGCGGCATCTGGAAATCATCGACCGGAACGGGCGAAGGCTCAACCTGCTAATTCAGGACCTGCTGGACGTTTCTCGCATGGACATGGGCAACCTCCACGTTGAACCCACTGAGTTCGACATCGTCGATTGCGTGACTGAACTTGCCGAAAGTTTCGCCCCGATCTACGACAAAAAATCACAGGCCCTCCACCTGGACATCCCAGATGGCGAAACCATGATTTACGCAGACAAAGGCCGCATTATGCAGGTCCTCACCAACCTGTTGAGCAACGCGTCAAAATATTCGCCCGATTCGAAAAATGTGTGGCTAACCGTCGCACATACAGGCGATCATCTTGAATTTGAAGTGAAGGACGAAGGTTTCGGTATTTCAGAAGAAGACCAGAAGCAGATGTTCAACCCGTTCTTCAGGGTCGATAACGAACAAACCCGCTCAATCGAAGGCACCGGTCTTGGCCTGGTAATCGCTAAAGGTATCGTCGAGATTCACGGCGGACAGATGGAAATGGACAGCACGACCGGAGTCGGCACCGCATTCAGGTTCGAGATTCACAACCTGGAAGATAAGACCGAAACGGGAACAACCGAAACGGACGATACGGACAAGATCGCAGCCTGAGCTGCGTACTGCGTTCAGCTCCGTCCGCGCCGCCACGTACGCACACGGCCACTCACGACCAGACCAACTATCAGAAGCGGCCACGCACCTGCTGTTCCGTCGACTGATCCCACCACCGGAGCCGAACAGGTGCCCCCGACAGCTTGCTCCGACTGGCCTTGCTGATCGTCGGCATCCACTTCATCCACCACGCTCGCCGGGGCATCAGACACCACCGGTTCGGGAACCTCGGTCGGCTGTTGCGCCCCGACTATCGCATCGCTAGCATCCCCTGCATTATCTGGTGCCCCCGCAGAAGCGGAGTCCGAATCGTCATCGGGTTCCGAGCTGGCCGGGCCAGACTCCGGCGGCAGGGTGAGCAACTTATATGCAGGAGTCGGCTCTGCGTTAGGCGTCGGAGTCGGGCCGGGAGTCGGCTCGATGTACGGCTCGGCCCCAATCGAATCGCGCCAGCGGTCTTCTAGCCCCTGAAGATCGAAGCCATATACGGCCTGAAGCGATGCGTCGATACCGACCCCCGTCCCCAGGGTAGCCAGCAGTCGGGCCATACTCTCACTACCAAACTCTCCGATCATGTAACTCACTACGCTACGGCCCTGCCCGTAGGCAACCAGCGTCAAAGCCGGGTCGCCGGGGAACGAAACCAAAGACTTAAGTGGGGTCAGTCGGTCCGTACCCTCGGCCCATTCGAGATAACGCTGATACGAAATCGTTTTATCGAGATTGCCATACTCGGCAAGCCCCTCGTTCAGCCACAACGGAATGGAACCACGGGAACCGGCTGCACGCGCAGTTAGAATGTGCGTCATCTCGTGGGTCGCCGTGCCAATGTCCGATCTGCCCGCCAGCACAAGAACAACACTTTCCAAATCAAACGCCTGCCCCTCGGTAATCAGCTCGCGGCTGGTCGCCAGGCTCCTTGAAACAACTGCCTCAATCATTTCGGCATTGTTGTTGTACAGGGTCATTACGATCTGGGTTTCGATCTCCGCACCCGTCACTAGCCCCATAATTTCCAATGATTCGAGCGCGGCCTCGGCAAGCCGCTCCGCCCTGATACGCACCGGGCCGTGATAGAGAATCGTGATCGGACCGAGATTCACTTCGTCCCATTCGAAACGTGCGTCTTCAAACCTGAACGTTTCCGGATCAGTCAGAAAAGAATCGCCATTCTCGTCGGTAATCTCGAACCAGTAGGTAATCATCGTGCCCGGCGGAATATAGCGATCGTTGGTATTCGTCCGCTGAAAAAGCTCCCCGTTAACCAGGGGCTTTGTCGTTTGATCCAATTCCAGATACGCGTACTGGGTGGTGCCGCGACCTCCCACTACAAAGGTCACTCGAACATCGTCTATCCGTATGTCCGATTCGAGTTCCATCTTAAACCGCATCCCAGCCGGGAATTCCGACGTGACGCCAGATGAAACTACCCTTATACCTTCAGGAGACTGTGCTGAAACAGGGATCGCCGATAATCCGACTCCCACCAGCACGGCGATCGCGGCAAACAAAACTGCCAGAGCTAGTGCGGCATGTCGGGGCGACTCGTAATTGTACTTACTGAACAAACTCAACAGGCTTCCGAATAAAACGTCCGGCAAATAACGGCAAATACCGGCTCCAACCGTTCTACGCTAAAACATGAACATTAGGATGCAAATTTAAGGCTTTTCAGAGTCGATTTCCCGCCAGGCGACAACGAAACGCCAGGTAGCGCTAAGTGGGGTGCCAACGCCGAGTATCCACAGAGCGAACATCGGGTATCCCGCCACCAGAGTAACCACGGTGATGACCACACGCTCAGGTCGAGTCAGAAAGCCAGCCGTGCCCTTCACGCCCAGCCCTTCAGCCCTGGCGCGCACATAGCTAACTAACAGCGAACCCGCCACCGCAACAAAAGCCAGCATCACCGCCGTCTGGCTCGCATCGGGGCCAGACAGGAAATAGACCGCAAAACCCATAAGGACCACAACTTCGGAAACGCGATCGAATACCGAATCCATCAGCGCACCGCGTTTGCTAACCCGCCCGGTCGAACGCGCAATACCGCCATCGAGCATGTCGAATACCGAACTGACCAGCACCAGCAGGCCGCCTGTAAGGAACTCCCCCTGGCTTATAAAATAGGCAGCGATGCCCGCAACAAGTAGCCCGACAAACGTAGCTGCCGACGGAGTGAACTTCAGGGCGACGAGCAGCGAAACTGCCGGGCGCTCGAACCATTTTGAGATCGACCCGCGCAGTGCGTACCGAACCCTTTGCAGATTAGGCAAGTCCTACCAGCCCCCATACTGTGCTGGCGGTACGGGCTGTGCCTCTCGGACCTCGCCGTAGAAATCCAGCACTTCGTCTGCAACACGGCCCCAGCGGAATCGGTTCACGGCTGCCCTGCCATCGACTGAGAACTGAGTTCTCAACGCTGGTTTCTCGATAAGTAATTTTACTGCTCGGGCAATCGCCGCCTCATCTTTAGGGGGAACCATTAAGCCCTCTCTCCCATCGGTCATAACCGATGCGAACCCGGGGATGTTTGAAGCGATGATAGGGGTCGAAGTCGACATGGCCTCAATGATGATAAAGCCGAAACTCTCCTTGCCGGTGTTGGGAGCAAGAAATATATCAGCATGCTGGTAGTAGCCCGGCAATTCGGCTTCAGAAACTGGCCCGACAAACACCACATCGTCCAGCGACCGCTCGCCCATCAGCCGGTAAGACTCCCGGTCGGGCACACCCGCACCAACCACGATGAGCCGCAGGTTCGGGTATTCCCATTTCAACAGCGAATAGGCCCCGAGTGCGTACCGTAAACCTTTGCGGGGCTCGTTCACCCGCCCCACGAATAACAGGTTAATTGCGTCGGCCTTGAGTACGGTCGGCCTCTGCACTGGTGCCGAAAATCGATCTACGTCCAGTCCGTTAGGGATGACTCTGTAATCGCCTTCAAAATACCGGTTGGCGAAGTCTTTAGCGGGCTCAGAAACTGCGATCCGGCCATTCAGCCTGATAGCCCCGCGGTTCAAGACCTTCTTCCAGAACATATAGCCCTTACCACGGCCTTCGTTGTAAGCGTGAAACGTGCCGATAGTGGGAGATGGGGAAAAGCGTGACGCTGTGAGTGCGAACATGGGCATAAGCGGCTCGTGAATATGCACGATGTCGAACTTTTCGTTATCGAGCATCGTTTTCAATCGCCACTCGTGCCAGACGGAAAACGAAATCCGGGCTACCGACCCTGCACTGGGTATCGGCAACGCCCCGCCGAACGTACGCAGGTCGATATCACCGATGTCTATAGCCGATTCGTTGCGCGAACACGGTGCAAGTATGGAAACTTCGTGCCCGCGGGACTTCAATTCACGACTTAGCGAAGCGATGTGACGCTGAACGCCGCCAGTGTGAGCAAAATCATACGGAGAAACCTGCGCAATCCTCAAGACATCGCCCCCGCGCATTCGGCAGCAGAACTAATAACCGTGCGCTGCCGCTTATCCAAGATGGCGCAATCATATTGGATTTCCAGCAGCAAGCACCAGTTTGTCCGATACGAACCTGTCCGGCTTCGGGGCTATTGCCTTCAGCACTGGCTTCGAGGGGCGCAGATTTAATGTCATCCCAACCTTGCGAGCCTGTCTCATAAGAGTCGATTAGTGTGGTCAATCCCTTCTCCCCGGGGAGAAGGTTAGGTTGAGGGGAAACGTTCGATGGTGATACTGGTGCTTTCGAACGGTATTTCCTGGCGAAAATTCCCCCTCACCCCAACCCTCTCCCAGAGGAGAGGGAGTTTCCTACCGGTGGGATCTAAAGCCAAAACGCTGAAATCAGCTACCGAACGGAACGAACCTACCCCGCATCGGGCTCGTTACCTTCAGCGAACAACTCCACAGCACGTCGTGCGTCGTCATCTCGCATCTGAATCGGGGGCGACTTCATGAAGTATGCCGAAGCAGGTTCAACCGCCCCACTGACACCCTTGTCGAGAGCAATCTTGGCACTGCGGATAGCATCGATAGCAACACCAGCCGAGTTCGGGCTATCTTCAACTTCCAGCTTCAGCTCGATATTCAGCGGCTGGTCACCCCACGAAGTGCCTTCGAGACGAATGTACGCCCACTTGCGGTCTTCAAGCCACGGGACATGATCGGACGGGCCAATATGCACATCATCGGTCGGCAGTTCTTTTTCAAGCTGCGACTGAACTGATTGGGTTTTGGAAATTTTCTTCGACACCAGGCGGGAACGCTCAAGCATGTTGTAAAAATCGGTGTTGCCGCCGAAGTTCAACTGGTACGTCCTGTCCAGTCGCACTCCCCGGTCCTCAAAAAGCCGGGCAAGCACACGGTGGACGATGGTCGCACCGACCTGCGACTTGATATCGTCGCCAACAATCGGCAGGCCGCGGTCGGCGAACCGTTTCTGCCAGTACGCCTCTTTAGCAATGAACACTGGAACGCAGTTCACGAACGCACAGCCAGCGGCCAACACCTGCTCGACATACCACTTGGTCGCCTGCTCGGAACCGACCGGCAGGTAGTTGATTACGACGTCCACTTCACGGTCCCGAAGTATCCCGACAATGTCAGAAGTCTCACCCGGTGATTTTTCAATCAACTCTTCAAGATAAATACCGATACCGTCGTGGGTCATACCACGGTCGACCTTCACGCCCATGTTCGGTACATCGTGGAACTGCAGAGCGTTGTTGTTCTTTGATACGAGGGCTTCCGAAAGGTCGCGGCCGACTTTTTCCTTATCGACATCAAACGCAGCAACGATATTGACATCACTCAAGGCATATCCGCCAAGCACGTTGTTCATCAGACCCGGAATCTTCGCCGAGCCTTCATCGACTTCGCTGTACTTGTAAAGTCCCTGAACAAGTGATGATGCACAGTTTCCTGCACCGATAATCGCAACGTTGATTTTGCCCATAACCAGATCTCCAGTAGTGCCGAAAGAAATTCAAGATCAACCGCTCGCCATTCGGCGGCATGCCTGACAAATAACTTTTTGCAGGATAATTCGCCTACAACGGCATATAGGGGCATGTAGGGGCATATTTTCGCCAGAATGCCAGAACTAACTTCCCAAATGTTCCGGAACCACCCGTAAAAAGCACGATATGTATAGTGTGAGAGGTTCAGATTGAGCATGCCGTATTTTTGATGGATCAACCGGGATTGACCGATGTACCTGCTCGGATTTCATATAGTTGCACTCATCCTTATGGGCTGCTCGTTGCAGATCCTGGCCCGCCCAGACGATTCAGCCCGGTGGTTAGCATTCAACATCGTTTCCAAAGCGACCACGCGCGCGCCCTTGCGATATGTACCACTACCACTGTTCTTGTGGGGCAGGGGAACTTGGCCCAGAACTGAAACAGAACGCGTCCAGACGTTTGACCTAACCTGGCGATTGCCAGGCTTCGAGCGATTTGGATGGAGGTATTTATCGTTCGGTTGTCTGGTGTTCAGCGCAGGAGTCACGTTTTGGGTTCCCTGGTATTGACCACTTCTCGCATGCGCTTGACCGTAAACAGTTAGCAAGACGGCAATCGACCGCCGAGTATTTGTGCGATCAATCATCAAGACCTTAGAGGTTGAGTTGATGTTGCCGGTGATGTGGTTCTATTTCATGGCTGATCCACAAGAACCTTTGAGCTTTGGAGACCGCGTCGTCAAGTCTCGTGTGATTCGAGGTTAGAAGATAGCGACCCGACAACGCTTAATTGAAATCGACGGTTCGCCAGCCAGATGAGGTCGTTCGGTGCTTCGTTCTAAAGGAGCCCTGCTGTTAATATCGGCGTTGTTTACGCTGGCCCTGTCGTGCCAGTCGGGCACGCTGGCGGAACCGACTGTTGCCCCAGTTCAATCTGAGCTGCGAACGGCGATCTCTGGCACATTCAACCTCGATGAATTGAAGGTGGAATTCGCCGCTCTCGCGATTCGAGTCGCGCAGTCTGGCTGTGCGGGAGTTGATGAGAGACTTTCGGGAGAGCCATCCCGTGTGCTGATTTCCCTTACGCATTCGGTCATTGCAAACCGGTTAATCAGTTCTGACGGGAAATTTCAGCACGGCCCCGGTGGGAGCGGCAGTGTGCCCGTGTTCGTTATAGCTGTCGAGGGCCCAGGCAAAAAAGCACCCGGCGGGCAGGCACCAATAGACCGAGCGTTCGTATTCGTAGAGACCCTAACCGACCCAGATTTCAAAACCTTCAAAATCGAAAACGCACCGCTAGCCAACGAATACACAGCCCAGTTCACCGGCAAGTTCGAGTTCGAGCCCATTCAACTCCCGTAGAAATGCTGGCAATCCAGATGGGATTTTGGGGGAATGTTGCTTCGAATATCTCCGGGAGAAAAATCTAGCCCCCGGTTTCTGAGCGATATTCAGCTCAGACGAAGATGAGAAGCACCGTTTCTCGGATGATGGAAGCGTACGGATGTCATATTCTGTTTGAGATCCAGAGGTACTAACGTATAGTCTGTTTCCCGAACGCGTCGAGAGAATTAACTAATTTTCGAGACTGCATGGTGCTGGTCAAAATCGAATCGTGACGAGAGGGCGAACCGGTTGTTCTCAACCCAACTAAATTTATTCGACACCACATCTACTCCTCCCACGGACGACGATAGAGCAGCCCTCCCATCAATCGGCAAGTGGCTTGATGCTTCGGATCTAGGCGGCATCGGCGGTTGGCCTGACATCTTTGGCGACAAAGTGATAAAGGAATTGACGGGCAAGGGGCCAAAGACAATTAGCTTGTTTTCTGGTGGAGGTGGTTTGGATATTGGGTTCCACCAGTCAGGCTACGATGTTTCGGACATGGTCGAGATCCAATCGGCCTATGTCGCATCTCTTCAAAAAAATTCAAAAAAGGGCGCTATCCTCGCTGGCTCTACTCCCATAAATATCGACATCGCCAACTACATCCCTGATCGCGATGGAATCGAGTTTGTTATCGGAGGTCCTCCCTGCCAGACTTTTTCGGCAGCTGGGCGACGTTCAAATGGTGTCGCCGGTACGCGTGACAAAAGAGGGTCTCTTTTCTGGGAATACGTCAGAATTCTGGAACTTCTCCGGCCGAAGGGGTTCTTGTTCGAAAATGTGTACGGGATCACTGGTTCAAACAATGGATCCGATTGGATCGCAATAACCAATGCTTTCCAGAATGCCGGATATAACATCTCTTCGAGGATTTTAGACACTGCAGATTACGGAGTTCCTCAGCATCGTGAGCGGCTAATTATTGTCGGTCTCACGGATGGCGAGTTCCGATTTCCACGGCCAACACATGGCCCAGATTCTGCCGATAAACGTGCTTTCTATACCGCTGGAGATGCCGTGTCGGAGCTGCCCTCACCTGAATCCAACCTGCGGGTAAATGGTGCAAACGGTCACCTTCTGGATGAAATACCGCCCGGGTTAAATTACTCGTACTTTACTGAGGAAATGGGGCATCCGAATCCAATTTTCGGCTGGCGGTCAAAATTCTCAGACTATTTGTACAAAGCTGATCCAGAAATGCCAGTGAGGACAATAAAAGCCCAGGGAGGACAATACACAGGGCCATTTAGCTGGAATAGCCGTAAGTTCACCATCGATGAACTAAAAAGACTCCAAACGTTCCCCGATGACTATGAAGTTGTTGGCGGTCGAGGCGTTGCAATTGAGCAAATTGGCAACTCCGTTCCTCCACAATTCGCCCGTATACTCGCACTCTCCATCGCTGATCAGATATTCGGAGTGAAGCTGCCATTTCAGATCGAGTATATGGATTCTCTTCGGAAATTAGGCTTTCGTTCTCGAAAACGTGGATTAACTCGCCGATACCGAGACAAGGCCAGCTCCGCAATTGCTAATTTGAAGTCAGCAGGGGGATCGCGAGCGGGTTTGCGTCCCGAAGCTGCCGAGTATGAAAGGTTCCTTGGCAAAACTCATGGCTGGACAACTAGCAGACGGGACGAGTCGAAAAGGTATTTGATAGAAATCTCACCAACCGAAGTAGGCTTCAACGTATTTCTGAGCAAAACAAAATCGGAAACTGGAAATCGAAATGCACTTGTTACGATCACCCCAACAAATCCCATCCCCGGCGCACTACCGTTCAGTGTGATCGAAGCGCATTTTTACATGGGCGCAGTCGAGGATCTTACTGCTGCATGGAAATCTATCCAGGAGGCTCTCTCCCATTATTCGGGATTCGAAGATTTAGTTGCCATCCACGGGTACTACCAGTATCGTCCGAAGTTCCGAGCAAAACTTGCTCTTAATGCAGGGCATGTGGATGAATTGTTGAGTACTGCGCTCATCTCTGTAACTGAGGCCAACACCACGGCTTCGACCCATCACATTGATTGGTTCGCAGACAAATGGGGATGTGATATTGATGCCACCAAAAAAATCATGCTGCTTCTTAGATCAGGTGGGTTCGAAGTCCGAAACGTGAACACGAACCCGAACATTCAAGATCAGCATTATTTAATTCCGTATTCCTTCCCGACACTGACACCGTTGTCGGTCCAAACGTATAAGAAGTTGGCTCAATGACAGATGAGCGACATTTACGTGTGTTCGGTGACAGGAGCGAACTGCACGGTTTTTTCGACGACAAGCTAACCTTTACCGAAGGCCCGCCGAGCCCAGCAGCCAAAGCCAGACACGCAGAAATCGTCAAAAAACTAGAGGACGGATATTTCAAGGATATTGTCCACGATGTCACCACGAACGGCGTTTCAGACTTATCGGCTCTCGGGGGTTCCACTGCTGAGCTAATCGATCAGTTGGTTGACTCTATTTCAGCCGATACTGGGCGGGCGTTGGTTGCCCTCAGCATCCTGCAAATGACTGTCAAGGCAATCAGCCCCAGCCAGTCTATTCGCCTGCACAAATCAGGCTCTGGTCGAGGAGGATTCTCTTGGGCGGAAGGGCTCCCAATGAGAAATTTGGATTCCAAATATTTCACACCTGTGTTGCGCACTTACGATTTGATTCGCCTGAATAAGTACGGGTTATTCATGACCCGAACCCTGGCGGAGAACTATCCGTATTCAGTTTTGTACAAAGCTGAACCACAAGGGAGGCCAGCAGCCTGGAGGTCATTGGTGGAGATCATGGAGGGTGAAGATTTCAACGCCGAAGCGGCGTTGAAATACACGATTGCGCTGTTAGACGGCAAGGCAACTCAATTTCGCTTACTGGCAGACCGAGTTGTGTCGGGCTCTCACGTTGCCACACAATCAATTCAGACTGCTGAGCAATGCCTTGATCTGCTTGTTCGTCACATCGAAGTTTCAGATTATGCAGCGCGACTGATGGAAATAACCATGCACAGCATGTGTCAGGCATTTTCGGCTTGCGGCGGAGGTGGGGGCGCCGAACTGACCCCTCTTGCGCAGATGCGGCAAGCCAACAAGAAACATCGCAACGTCGGAGACATTGAGTGGACGTCCGGCGACCTGATTATCGAGGCATGGGACGCTAAGTACGGGATTTCATATCTCCGTGATGAGCTAGAAGAGCTAGCCGAAAAGCTGGCTGACAATCATGGAGTTGAACTGGCTGGATTCGTCACTGACAGGAAACCTGAGCGCCTGAGTGAAATTCTTCCGCGTCTGAAGGAGATCAGTTTGCGAACCGGTGCTGAAATTAGAATCATTCCTCTCAACGAGTGGGTTCAGTACATGGTGGAGCAAGCTGAGTCGGAGGGCATTAGAGAAGTTGATCTGGCTCGAAATTGGTTAGTAGCCTACTCTGAAACGATCGGATTGAAGCGGCGGGACATTGCACCGATCGACGAACCCTCGTATGAGTGGCTCAACACGCTCTCCGACATATTGCTGGAGTATGAGTCGAGTTAGTGTCCAGATAGTCGGAGGCCTATCGGACGACGAGACTCTGCACCTCTTCTGTTGGCATTCATCAGTATCTGAGACAAATATCCACTCTGCGGCGGGCGTATGGAAGCAAAACCCAGGATTTCCCACGCATGTGACGGTTTATAAGTAGATTCACCTGCCGTGGGTTAGGTAGCTGTGGGTGTTTCCAACGGGTGCTGAACATTGAATCGCTCCAGTTTCCCGGGGTGGTTCAGCCTAACCCGCAAACGGTGATTCCACTCGTAAGACCGCAGCACTGTTCAGACGAACAGAATCCCTCATACAGCACGCGCACTCCGTCACTCCCGCTACACCGTCACCTGCATCGCTTCGGCGATATCGGCTAGGGAGTGGGTCTTGATATACGGGTTGCTGCCAGACCAGATGTAGTTGAAGTGCTGGCGCAGGATCTGCGCATACGAACTCGTAGATGTCAGGCGCAGCATCGGCACCAGACCATCGATAGAACTTCCATCGAATGCCGAAGAAGGCTTGCCAAACTGGTAGGTCTCAAGGAAGCACGAATCGGTCGTCATAACCATGTAAACCGACGGCCAGTGATCGACGAACCGCACATCGATACCGAAACGAGAGAGCGATTCAGCCTCCCTTCTCATAGCGACAATCACGTTCAGACTGCGCCAACTGTCGCTGTAAAGCGGGCCGCCCTTGAAGCGTCCTTCATCCTTGAACTGGACACCGTCTTCTGCAATTGCCCTCGCCCTGGCAAACTCGCTGACCGGGTTCACCAGTATTGCCCTAACCTGTACCCCCCGGTTTTCCGAAGCCATCTGCCAAAGGATTCTCGTGTGACCCATATCTCCGAAAAACTCCCGAAGGCCGATACCTTGAAGCAGCACTTCGCCACGCGCATTGTCGAGTGCCGTTGCGATAGCCTCGGCAGTAGCGGGGTCTGATCCACGAGGGCCGAGAATCCCCTCCACACCGTGGTTCAAAGCGCCCGACAAGATACCGGTAAACCGGCCAAGAGTGTCCGCATCACGTTCAGCCTGCGTGCCTGCTTTAATTTCGGTTTCGACCGTATCCCACGGCGAAGTAATCATCCTGTCCATATCCGGGGTCACTCGCGTGCCACCTGGCATAACGGCAACAGTCGGCGTACTTCGTGGAGTGAGAACCGCCTGCACGGATTCTTCGGTAATGATCCACGTCTTGCCAATGCGCCTCGCCGGAATTAATCCGGCCTTAAGCCACTTGTAGACGGTCTTTTCGCTAACGTTCAACCGCGCAGCAACATCCCTAACTGGCAAGTTCATGATTATTCCACTAACTACCCATTAACTCCTAATACATCCCAATCATTCCACAAAACTCCCATATAAGCCATTTTTTGCCCAAAAATTCCCATAAAAATAATTTTTAATAATTTTTTTATAAAACGCACGGTTTGCAATGCGAAACGACGAAGTAATCCAGCCAGTAAGAGGCTGCTCACAAGTGTCGACCGGTGTGGTTAATGCTTTCGCCCCGGGGGGCCAAAAGAAAAAGTCAGGTTGAGTTGAGAGGAAGGTTTTCGAACACGGCGCAAAATGCTTTCGACCGGTATTTTCTACGGAACAGCTTCCTCCTCACCCCAACCCTCTCCCAAATGAGAGGGAGTTATGAGACATCGTGAGGCTAAGAAAAAGGCGACTGACCGTGAAGCTGAGGCTGGTCGACGGGCCTGTCGAACTACCAGCCGGCGGCCAGGCCGTCTTTTCTTGGTTCTGAGCCTGCTGTGAGTACGCCGGTTTCAGGATTTCTTGAAATCACCTGCCCGCCACCGAATGCAGCGCGCTCGTAACCCGAAACTACACGGATGCTGTGACCGCGATTCTCAAGTTCTCTGACCACATCTGGCGATAGATCCTCTTCGACCGCCACTTCTTGAGTGTCCGTGACATCGATGCTGAACCGTGGAGCGTCCAGCGCCTGCTGGGAGTCCATTGCGTGGTCAACCATGTTCGATACAACCTGCAAGTGACCCTGCGGCTGCTGAAACCCGCCCATAACGCCAAAACTGAGCCACATCTCGTCATCCCGTGTCGCCATTGCCGGGATGATCGTCTGGAATGGTCGTTTGTTACCTTCCAAATAGTTTGGGTGTTCAGGGTCGAACGAAAACAATGCACCACGGTTTTGGAGTGCCATACCGAGAGTTGGGACGACAAGCCCGGTTCCGAAGCCACTGAACAGGCTGTTGATGAGCGAACAGGCCGTGCCTTCTCCATCGACCGCAGTCAGGTAGACCGTATCGGCTCCGCCCATCGGGTCGCCATAGGACACGTTCGGATCGGCCCGTACCCCTGATATCTCCGCCCTGCGACGGTTGGCATAGTCCTTACTGAGCAGCGGGCCAATTGGAACTTCGGCAACCCGCGGGTCGGCGACGTACTGGAGCGCATCTGCGTAGCCGCGCCGCATCGACTCGATCAGATAGTGGTATCTGTCCACCGATTGCGCACCCATCGACGGGAGGTCAAAACCTTCGGCGAGGTTCAGGGCGATCAGTGCTGCAATTCCCTGTCCGTTCGGCGGGCATTCCCATATATCGACTCCGCGGTAGTTAACGCTAATTGCCTCGTCCCAGTCAGAGTGATGGTTAGCGAGGTCCTGTTCTGTGAGCCAGCCGCCTTCCGATTGGATGAAATCGGCGGTCTTTTTTGCTATTTCGCCTTTGTAGAACGCTTCGCTGCCGCCCTCGGCAATCATCTGCAAGGTGCGACCCAGTTCGGGAAGGCGAACCACATCGCCGTATTTCGGTGCGCTACCGCCGGGGAGCAGTTCCGTACCAGAGGGCCGGTGTCCCAGCTTTTCTAACATTTGCGCGTTCTGCCAACTGTTGGCGATAACTTCGGATACCGGGTAGCCATTAAGCGCGTAGTCAATTGCGGGCTGCAGTACCTCACGGAGGGTCATTCGCCCGTACCGGCCCAGCGCGGTTTCCCATCCGTGGACCGTTCCCGGCACGCTTACTGCAAAGTGACTTCCGGGGCCACTGTTCGGGATCGAGTCGTACCCTGCCCTGCGAACGTCATCCACGTTGGCGGCGGCTGCCTGACGGCCAGAACCGTTCAGGGCAACCATTTTTCGTTCGTTTTTGTCCCAGATCAGGGCGAACATGTCACCGCCAATTCCGGTTGACATTGGTTCGACGACGTTCAGCACGGCGGCTGTCGCTACAGCGGCATCGATGGCATTTCCACCGTCTCTGAGTATCTGCAAACCGGCCTGCGCTGCGAGCGGCTGGCTGGTTGCCACTGCGCCGTTGCGGGCGATAACAGCAGATCTTCGGGACTGGAAGTAGCTCATCTGGGGTGCTCCAAAACGGGTGGCAACTCACGAATTACCGAGGGTGGCAGGGTGAGTTGGCGGGACGAATTGGGCCATGGTAGCACCGCTTCCGTATCCCAACTGTTTTGCAAATGACAACGAGCGCGGTAGGTGACGATTTACGGGATACACGGAAACCGAAAACGGAGTTTCGATACCGTGTAGGATTTTTCGTCAGGTGAGAGTGGTTTGAGATGGGCTTCATTTCCGTGTAGCCCACACGGAAACGGATGCGAAGCCGCGGCTCTGGAGATTTCCACGAAGCGGAACAGTACGAACGACATTAAGTTCGTTCTGGGCCAGTTAGCCCAAACCCTCGGAACACCCCATCCTCTAACTCCTTGCCTCGCCGGGAGAGAGGATCCGGTAAATCACCGGGAGCGCGGGTTCAGCACGTCGTTCAGGGCGTCGCCGATTATGTTCCAGCAGAAGATCATCAGCCACACAACTGCGATCGGTGCCAGCAGTTGCTCCGGGTGATCGCGCAGCACCGATACGCTTGTGTTACCGCGTGCTGTAACTTCCCCGATCATCACACCCAGACTCGGCCGCGGGGGCTGCACGCCAAGACCGAAGAAACTCAGGATGACCTCGGAGAGGGCGATTGCGCCGATACCGAAGCTGACCGCGACGATTACAGGACTAACCACGTTGGGCAGTATGTGGCGGAAAAGAATTCTCGGCGTCGTCGTACCCATTGCGCGGGCTGCTTCAACATATTCGGCCTCACGCAGTGCCAGCACCTGCCCCCGCACCAATCGCATCATCCCGAACCAACTCAGTGGCAGCAGGGCGATGCCAATGACCACATAGTCAACAACCCCTGACGAGACGAGTCCTGAAATTCCGGTTGAGTCTTCGATATCGCGCGCTAGTTGCACAATTCTCGGTCTTAAAGTTGCCGCCAGAAGAATGATTAACAGGATGTCTGGAAAAGCTGAAATCACCTCTCCTATTCGCATTATCACCGCATCAATCATGCCGCGGAAATAACCCGCAACAAGACCCATCGTCACACCCAGGAACAGGCTACCCGTGACGAATGTAGTGATTGTGATGATGACTGTCGTCTGGATACCCCAGACCACCCGCGTGTAAATGTCGCGCCCCAGACGGTCGGTCCCAAGCCAGTTTTCAGAACTGGGCCCCTGCTGGGTTCTCGACAGGTCTGTAGCCTGGTAATCGTGAGTTTCAATGATGGGTGCGAAGATTCCTAGCAGGTAGATAATCGCAATCACGGTCAGGCTTACGGATGCAAGCCGACGTTTTCGGAAGTTCGCCCAGACATGCCGCCAGTGGCCTCGTGGTGGCAGTAATTTTTCGGTCGGATCAGGGGAACCGGATGCCGACTGAGTGCCTGAAGTAGAAGTCGTCATTCGCCTAGTTCAACCTGATCCGCGGGTCGATGACGGTGTATGCGATATCGATCACCAGGTTAGCCAGCACAAGCATTAGCGCACCAAGCAGTACAAACGCCGTCAAAACCGGAAAATCTCGCTGGAAGATAGCATCGAGCGAGAGCCTCCCGGCGCCCGGGATGCCGTAGATCAATTCGACTATCAGCGAACCGCCAAACACCCCCGCCATGGTAAATCCGAGAATGGTCAGGATTGGCAGCAGGGCGTTACGAGCAATGTGTCGGTAGTTGACCACGTTGTTCGACATGCCTTTTGCGCGGGCTGTCCGCACATATTCCTGCCCGATAACTTCGAGCGTGCTGGCCCGCATGTGCCGCACGAAAATCGCAGCGCCAGGAATTCCGATGGTTAATGCCGGAAGAATGATCTGGGTCGAAAATATGCCCCCCCAACCGGCTGCGGGAACCCATGAAAGCTGCACCGCGAAAAACAAAATTAACAACGGTGCCGTGAAGAAAACCGGCATCGCGTACAGCACCAGCATTGTTATGACGATACTCGGGTCGCTTCTGGTCCCCTGTTTTTTTGCAGCGTAGAACCCGAGAGGAAGCCCGACCACGAGGGCGACGGCCAGAGCAGCAATGTTGAGCTGCAGCGAGACCCATAATCTTGGGCCAATAAGTGTAGTTACCGCCTTGCCCTGGTACACGTAGCTTTCGCCCAGATCGCCTTTAAGAGCGCTACCGATAAACCGAAAATAACGGATCAGCAACGGGTCGTTCAGGCCCATCTGTTCGCGCAGCTTCTCGGTTCGTTCGGGGGTCGCCCGGTTCCCGAGTCGGAGTTCCGCAGGGTCGCCGGGGGCTACCGTGCCCATGAAGAACACGAAAAAGGCCGCAAGCAGCAGCAGTATGGGAGTCCAGAGCAGGCGTCTGAGGATGTATGCCAGCATCGGCGGTCGCAGCCCTCCCAGGTCGCCTGCCATGTTTTAACGAACAAATATCGGAAAGTTCAGAAATCTAAGGCCCGACCCCAGTTCTGGCTCGCCCCGGAAACAGCATGTTACATATGCCGCAGTTTTTCCGGGGCAATTTAACCTCTACCCAGATACCCAGGGGCGCCCGGGGTTCTACCCGGCTCAGATGGCTATTTGTCGATCCAGACATCTTTGAACCTCGACACTGTCAGTGACGAGAACTCAAAGTCTTTGACCCACGGCTTAATAAGTGCTTTCGAATCGACACCCCACCAGAGCGGTAGCCATGCCGCATCGGACACGATCAACTGTTCGGCATCGTTGTAAAAGCCGACCCTTCTCGTCGCGTCCTGCTCGGTCTGTGCAAGAACGACGAGTTCGTCCACTTTTGAATTTTCATAACCGCCGTAATTTATTGAACTATCCGAACGGAACAACACGTCGATAAACGTCTGTGGATCAGGGTAGTCAGCCTGCCACGACAACCCGCTCCACGCCTGCAACCGACCGCGGTGGAGATCCTGAATGTAGGTTGCCCATTCAACTTGCTGAATCTCAATCTCAATGCCCAAATTGGTGCGCCACATATCGGCAATGACCTCGGTAGTAAGGCCGGGCGAACCACCGGTGCCGGGCACTGTGAGGATGATTCGCGGGCGCGTGGCCGGGTCGGCATAGGCCGATTGTGCGAGAAGGTCTCTTGCAAGTTCGGGATCGAATTCTAGCCCTTTGATATCAGGCGAGTAACCGGGAAATCCGGGAGGGATGATGCCGTAAGCAGGCTTTACCAGGTTCGAGAAAACCTGATCGGCGATAAGTTGCTTGTCGACCGCGTGGTTAAGGGCCTGCCTGAATGCAGGGTCGTCGAACGGCGGTTCATTTACGTTGAACCCGACGTAGGACACCGAAAAGCGTGGCGGTACTTCGCGAAGGTCTTTATTGATCTCTTCCGTGGGATCCTGCACGCGTTCGAGGTCGGCCAGGCCAACACCGGTCGTATCGATTTCGTCGTTCTCGTACATCGCCATCGCAACGCCACCGGCAAGGTTGAACACAACTTCGTCGAGATATGCGTT
>CAYLWG010000002.1:18797-21165 GCA_964387235.1 uncultured Dehalococcoidales bacterium | reverse complement strand
GATCCCAGTAGTTGTCGTTTCGTGCGAGCCTGATCCGCTGACCGATTCGGTACTCTTTCAGAGTGAATGCACCAGTGCTTACCGGATCATCGGACCATGCCTTACCGAGAGATTCCACGTTATTTCGGTTGAGAACAAATGCGGTCGGGTAGGTTAGCTTGGCGATGAAGTAGGCTTTTGGAGCGTCGATCGTGATCCGCAAAGTCCGCTCGTCGACCACCTCGATACCCGAAGCCGTGGTGGCATTTCCATCGATAATGTCCTGAATTCCAACGATGTCTCCCAGAAATTCCTCGGCGACTGTCGATGCAGTATCGGGGCTGGCAGCACGTTCAAGCGACCATTTGAAGTCCTGTGCGGTAACCGGGTCGCCATTAGAGAATTTCAGGTCGGGCCGGAGCTTGAATTCGTAAACGGTCCCGCCTTTTGAAACCGCCCATGATTCGGCGAGGTCTGGCTCGAACGGGTTCGACGTGTCCCGGCCAAGACGCACCAGGCCCGAGAATACTTCGATAACGATTCCGTACGATGTGCCGTCCGTCACCAGATGCGGGTCGAGCGTCGGGGGGTCGCTCCAGAGTGCGCTAAAAACGCCTCCCGATGTTGGCCCCGAAGCTGCATCGCCTGCGCTGCCGTTGGTGTTTTCGGCTGTTTTCAAGTCCGGGGCAATCGCCGGCTGGGTTGCCCTGGCCGCGGGTGCTGTCGAAGTCGGCAGAACCGGTACATCAGTTGGCGTTGCAGAAGTGCCTGCACAGGCAACGGTGGCTATCAGGCCGAGGCCCAGGGCCATGCCAACAATCAGTTTTCGTGTCAATTTCGATCCTGGAATCAAGATTCTGTCCCGTTCACTTTTTGTCTATTAGCTAATTCTTACGGTATCGGCGGTCTAATGGTTTTTATCTGGTCGCTGTTCTGAAGTTAAATCTGGCTCAGGTTTTTGATTCGACTGAAGCTGATGCAGATTCCATCTGAGAGGAGAGATAGGACTTCAGCAGATCGTCGAGGTCGCCATCGAGTACGCCCTGGGCATCACCAGTCTGGAAATCAGTACGGTGGTCTTTGACCATCTGGTAAGGGTGCTGCACATAGCTCCGAACCTGCCTGCCGAATTCAGCAGAAATGTGTTCGCCCTTCAACTTCGCCCTTTCCTCCGCTTTTTTCCGCATATCGAGGTCTACGAGACGAGCAAGAAGAATTTTCATTGCAACATCGCGGTTCTGGGCCTGCGAGCGTTCGTTTTGAACGGAAACTACCAGTTTGGTAGGAAGGTGCGTGAGCCTGATGGCGGTCGAGTTTTTCTGAACGTTCTGACCGCCGTTACCGCTGGCACGGAAGACGTCAACCCGTAAATCGTCGGTGTTAATTTTAACATCTTCCGTTTCTTCGGCTTCAGGGAGTACCTCGACGAGGGCAAAGCTGGTGTGACGGCGGTGATCGGCATCGAACGGCGAAAGCCTGACGAGACGGTGGACGCCACGTTCAGAACGCAGGTAACCGTAGGCGTACTTTCCATCGATTTTAATGGTGGCACTTTTTATCCCGGCTTCATCACCGGGCGTCAGGTCCATTAGCTCGACACCGAAACCGCGCCGTTCGGCCCAGCGCGTGTACATGCGGAGCAGCATTTCGGACCAGTCCTGGGCATCGACTCCGCCTGCACCCTGCTTGATGTAGAGAATTGCCGGACGTTTGTCGTATTCCCCGCTCAGTTGCAGTTCGAATTCGAGTGAGGCGACCGCGCTGGTGTACTTCTTCAGGTCGATGGCGAGTTGGGCCCCGAGTGCTTCGTCACTTTCCTCGACGGCCAACGCCAGTAGTTCAGCTGTACTGGCGACATCGCTTGCGAGGTTGGTCCAGGTTTCAAATTCACCTCGTACCGCCGACAGGTCGCGCATCTTCGTCTGAGCTTGTCTTGGGTTATCCCAGAACCCCGGTGCGATAGTCTCTTTTTCTAGAGAGTCAGCTTTACGTTGCAGTGCGGGTAAGTCAAAGTCGCCTCACGATCTGTTCGACACGCGTGTTCAGCTCCTCGGCGTTGCTGAGGAGTACTCGCATATTCGAAGTTGTTGGTTCGTGATTTGCCATCGTAAGGTGCGTCTATTGTTAGTTCGGCTCAACCTGATTCCGTCGGGCTGGATTTAATTGATTCTGCCTGGGCGATTTCGTGTTTGAATTGAGCCATGATAATTCGGTTGCAACACATGAATTATAGCAAGCGCAGAATTCAAGACGCCCGGATTTTACGACGCCATAAGGGTTCATGTTGTGGGCCATGCGGAATGGTTCGATGTTATTCTTTGTCTCATCTCAGGCCCGCTTGATCGGGCTTGTCGGGGCGTGGCGCAGTCCGGTAGCGCACTGCACTGGG
>CAYLWG010000002.1:10019-18761 GCA_964387235.1 uncultured Dehalococcoidales bacterium | reverse complement strand
AGGTTCAAATCCTGTCGCCCCGACCATATCGATGAATAGAAAAGACCTGCCAGGCGTGGCAGGTCTTTTCTATTGGCTCCGGGCATTTAGCGTTAATCGCCGAGGGATTTCAACTCCGGCCGTTCGGCCCGCGGTTTCGGGTGATTTTGGCGAGACGGTCGTACATGACTATGTTGACTGTCATTCCCAGGTTCAGTGACATGGTTGTCGAGATTTTTACCACTGCCTGACATTTTTCTAAAAGCTCAGAACTTATCGAACCGTTTTCGGGCCCGAATATGTAGCAGGCACGCTCGGGATGAGTGAAGTTGACCAGGTCGACAGCGTCGTCGGTGATTTCGATAGCGACCGGCGTGCAGTCGTTTGGCATGGCACTGAAAATATCGTCCACTTCAAGCACAGGCACGTGCCTGTATGCCCGCCCCGGGTCGGTCGAAAGCTTCCTGACGTCGATCTTCGGGTCGGCCCCGCCAAGAATGACCATTCTGGCACCGAATCCAAGGGCCGCACGCAGTGTATGACCGACGTTGACTCCATCGATTGGCCGGTCGAGGGCGATGCAGGCGAAACCACGTTCGGTAAGGGTTGATTTGCGCTTTATACGGCGTTCCAAGGGTTTTTTGGTCAATTTATTGATGACGACACTATTAACTAACGGCTGAAATTTCGATCGAGGCTGGCGAACGTGTGGTGGTGTAGTTATTTTGCGCCTGAAATTCCGGTGGGCAACCGTTGATGCCAATCGGTCAGGCTTTCGTAAGCATTTCCTACTCTCAGAACAGTGATTTCGTCGAACGGATGGCCGGTAATCATCATTCCAACTGGCATGCCAGTTTTTGTGAACCCGCAGGGGACTGTGTGCGATGGTTGACCTGTCACGCTGAAAACTCCGGTGAATAACGGGAGTTCGGCACCTTTACCCGGATTACCTGCCGACGGCGTGCATTCTTCGATCGTGGGTGTGTGGACTGGCACAGTTGGGGTGACCAGCACATCGACATGGCTCATCGATTCGGCCATTTTATGATTGAACCACTGGCGGGCACGCTGTGCGCGCAAATAGTCGATAGCCAGAATGTTTGCACCCGATTGAATCCGTTCACGCACTGCCGGAGTGTACAGATTGGCGTGTTCGGAAAGCATTTTTTCATGGACTGCGAACGCTTCGGAAAATAATATGCCAAGATTTATCGCTCGGCCTTTTTCGACCCACGGCATGGGTAGTTCGATAATTTCGGCACCGTCGTTCGACATTTTTTCTATAGCGGCACGAACCAGCGTGATGATCTCCGGATCGACCGCATCAGAAAAAAAATAGTCGGTCGGTATGCCGATTTTCAGATTGTCCAGACCACGCGATAACCCGGTCGTAAAATCTGGGACCGGTTCGCCCGAAGAAGCCGGATCACGCGAGTCGTAACCCGCCAGCACGTTCATCATCGCCGCGCAATCGGCTGTTGTGCGGGCCATTGGCCCAACATGGTCGAGGCCCCACGAAAGGTCAAGCACTCCAGCCCTGGAAACCCGACCATACGTTGGTTTGAGGCCAACTATTCCGCAGAGTGATGCAGGCATGCGGACCGAACCGCCGGTATCGGTTCCCAGCGCGGCATGAATCATCCCCGATGCCACGGCAGCAGCCGAGCCAGAACTGGAACCCGCTGTGATTCGTGCTTTGTCCCACGGGTTTTTAACATCGCCTGTGTGCGGGTTCAGGCCTGTTGTCCCAAACGCGAATTCGACAAGGTTGAGCTTGCCGATCAGGATAGCCCCGGCCCCTTTGAGCTTGCTGGCGACGGTTGAATCGGTTTTCGCAACGTTACCGGCGAGAACCCTCGAGCCACCAGTAGTCCTGCGTCCTGCGACGTCGATCAGGTCTTTAAGGCCAACAGGTATTCCATGCATCGGGCCAAGATAGCCCCCTGACGAGATCGTTTTTTCCGCGGCGCGGGCATCTTCGAGTGCCTGATCGGGCCAGACGTCGAGAAAGGCGTTCAGTCCCTGTGCCCCGGTGTCGAGTTGCGTGATTCTGGCAAGCGATGCTTCAACCAGTTCAACGGGCGACAGTTCGCCGTTTTCGATTTTTCTGGCGAGTTGGGTAATCGATTGGTAGGCGCGCTCTGGTCGTCCATCAGACATGTTTAATCAGATTCTCGTCGGGCTATTGACGCTCTGACAGAGTAGGAACAAATATCGCCGCCGGTTCGAAGTCGGCTGAATCTATTTCCCGTATCGCCGAAAACGCAGACTCCACCGCCGCAGATAACCCGTCGATCACCACGTCATCATCAACCGAGTTTTGTTGCATGTTTTCATGCGGCCGCTTGTGGGCCGGGTCTCCTGAGTGTTGAACGTCGTTGGTCGGGGTCATATGCAAATCTTAAAATGGTTTTTTCAGTTGCACGGCAGTATAGACCTACGGTGTTTGGGTCGTGCTAATCTGGACTGCCTATGCAGATAACAGACACACTCGCAGCACTCGTCGCCGAGGCCCTGGAAATTGTTCAGACATCGGGGGAGTTGCCTGCTGCTGGCGATGTGGATATCAAGATCGAGCGGCCGAAACTTACCGAGCACGGTGATTTCAGCACGAGTCTGCCGCTGGCACTTGCCCGCACGATGCGGATGGCTCCGCTCAAGATCGCTGAAGCGATATCGGGGGCTGTTCCCAGTCACGACATGGTCGGAAAGGTCGAGTTCGCGGCCCCCGGCTTTGTGAACTTCACACTATCGGCCAAATGGCTTCAATCGCAGGTCGAGACGATAAGGGAAGCTGGCGAAAAGTTTGGATCGGTCGAAGTTGGCGCGGGCAAGAGCGTGCAGGTCGAATTTGTAAGCGTGAATCCGACGGGGCCGCTCCACGTTGGTCACGCACGGGGTGCGGTGATTGGAAGCAGCCTGGCGAACGTGCTTAGTGCCGCAGGATACGACGTGCAGCGGGAGTATTACGTCAACGACGCGGGCAACCAGATGCGGGTGTTCTACGACACGCTGTATTCCCGCTACATGCAGGCCGCCGGGCATGACGTACCGCTTCCCGAACAGGCGTACCCGGGCGAGTATCTGGCAGAGCTCGGTGCAGATTTGCTCAAAGATCTGGGCGACAAATTAGTTCCGGGCGATAAGGCCGATGCAATCGCGGTTCTGGCCCCGGAGGCGCTAAAACGGACGCTTGCCGGTATTCGCAATGTGCTCGAAATGCTCGGAGTCACTTATGACGAGTGGTTCTACGAGGATGAGCTTCTGACATCTGGCAGGTTCGAGTTGGTTCTCGATTTACTGGAAGATTCCGGGCTGGTGGTCGAACGGGACGGGGCCAGGTGGTTTGCTGCGACAAAACTGGGGCTCGACGAAGACATCGTTGTGATTCGCAGTGGTGACGGCGGCCCAACCTATTTTGGCACCGATATTGCCTATCATCACCAGAAGTTCTTCGAGCGCAAATTTGATCGGGTGATTAATGTGTGGGGAGCCGACCATCATGGTCACGTCGCCCGTATGCACGCGGTGATGAAAGCGCTGGGTATCGACCCCGACCGACTCACGATCATCCTCAATCAGATCGTCAATTTCAAAAACGAAGGCGAATCCCTCAAGTTCAGCAAGCGCAACAACGTGATGGTCACTATCGAGGAGCTGCTCGAAGAGGTGAGCGCCGACGCATGCCGGTTTATTTTCCTGAGCCGTTCTCCCGAATCTCACATGGAGTTCGATTTAGGGCTGGCAAAGACGCAGTCGTCCGAGAACCCGGTCTATTACGTCCAGTACGCACACGCACGTATGTGTTCTGTTCTACGGGTCGCCGACGAACGTGGCATCACATTCGATTCTGCCGATCTTTCGTTGCTTACGCACGATCGAGAACTGGGACTGATCCGTAAGTTAATCGAGCTACCGGCGGTTGTAGAGCGTTCAGCCGAAAGACTGGAACCCCACCACCTGCCCCACTTTGCGATGGAACTTGCAAAATCGCTTCAAAGGTTTTACGAATCTTGCAGAGTCGTGTCGTCGGATCCTGAAGAACTGGAGATATCCCGTGCGCGGCTTCAGCTGGTCGACGCCGCGCGTTTTGTGCTCGGGCGGACGCTCGGACTGATGGGGATGAGCGCACCGCAACGCATGTAGCGGTGTAGCTGCATAGTTGAGATTGCGCGCCCTGCGGCCCCGTTGCAGGTGGTGCGCCATTGCCATTCCGAATCCACCGCTATTGTCATTCTGGATTTGCCCACCCTGAGTGCAGCCGAATCGGATTCAGCATCTCCCTGGTGAGCGATGACGGTTCATGCGGGAAATGACGCGGTATTCGAAATGCACTTCGGTTCACATCGCATCCGAGGGAGATCCTAAATCCCATTCGACTCCGCTCAGGGCAAGCAAGTTCAGGATGGGCTTAATCGCCAATATCACACTTAATTGGCGTTTATGCCTAGGATGACAATTTTCGTCTTTTGACGCCGAATCATGTCAACAGGATCAACTAATTTCAGAATGACAGTGGTGACAAATTTGGTATCGAAGCTACAGCAGACCGACCGCTACGCCTGGTCGGTGTCGCCGAGGCCGGACGCTTTATAGCGAGCGATTCGGTTTACATACGAGTTAGCAGCCCGGAGCATTAGTTCTGCGTGTTTCTCACGGATTTTGCCAATTGCCTTTCCGGGAATACCACGTACCAGCGACCGATCATCGAACACAGAGTTTTCGGTAACGACGCTTCCCGCTGCTATCAGGCAGTTATTGCCGATCACCACCCCATCGTTCAAAGTCGAGCCGTTTCCGATCAGGCTGCCATCGCCAACAGTTCGTGCGTGACAGACAACCCCATGCCCGATGGTTACGTTATCGCCGATTACGGCATCGGCATCGGCATGTAAGACAGAATTGTCCTGGATATTGGTTCCGGCACCGATTTTTATCTTCCCCGAATCCGCACGAATTACCGCACCTGGCCACACGCTAGAATTTGGGCCGAGTTCTACGTCACCGACTATGTAGGCGGCTTCAGAAACGAATGCCGTCGGATCGATTTTTGGGGATTTGCCGTCGAGTGAACGAATCACTTTTTCAGTTCTCCGGGTTCAGGTCGCTGACCTCTGGAAAACGTGGGAACGACAGGTCCAGCACCTGGTTGGTGGGCTGATTGACGTTGCTCCATTCCCATGTCTGGTCGGCCTTCACATGGTCGCCGGCACGCGTGCCGAGATAGAAGCTGATTACACCAAGCTCAACGTCATCGACGCTCACGGGGCCGAGTATCACCTGAACGTATCTGCCTTCAAAAGTTGTAGAGCGCGGCGAGCCACCGTGAATGAACTCTGCGTAAATTGTCTGATCGGCGGGGCCGGGTTTTCCGTCGACCGTGAAGTTCCCTTCAAAAATCATCGGTAGAGCGGGTGGTCCGGGGACCGGAGTGAAGTCGTCCCGGTCATACGGTGTGGGTTCACCTGCTGATGTACATCCAAGAATTGCCACTACGGATACCGTTGCGACCATGAGCATCAGACGGATACGGGTTTTGAGCCACGGCAGATGGTTTGTGACGCTGTTTGTGCTGGCGTTAGTTTTAAACATTCGGGGTTTTTACAGCAGGCAAATGAATAGGCTCGAAGCGTTCAAATAAGAGGGTGGCGCAGGTGCCAGTCGGTGGCTCGTTCGTATGCTGCTGCTGCCTGTATTACGGTTGTGTCACCAAATTGTGGGCCAATAAACTGGAGCCCCACCGGAAGATTTTCAGACATTCCGCCCGGAATCGATATCGAGGGCAAGCCGGCTATGTTCACCGGGATAGTGCATACATCGTTCATGTACATCGTCATCGGGTCGTCTGTTTTATCCCCGATCTTGAACGCGACACCTGGCGTAGTTGGTGTTACCAGCACATCGAATTTCAGGAAGGCGTCTGTGAATTCGCGCCTGATGAGTGTCCTGACTTGCTGGGCTTTTTTGTAGTAAGCATCATAATATCCGGCCGAAAGAGCATAGGTTCCCAGCAGGATTCGGCGTTTCACTTCTTCACCAAATCCTTCCGCCCGTGCGGTTTCGGTGGCGATTGCGGACGTTCGAGAATCCAAAGATCCAAGGCCGTATTTCACACCGTCGTACCGCGATAGGTTAGCCGATGCTTCGGATGGCGCGATGATGTAGTAAACGGCCAGGGCATGGTCGGTGAGGGGCAGCGATATTTCGGTGATGTTGGCACCGAGGTCTTCCAGGGTTTTCAGCGATGCTTCAAATGCAGACCGGACACCCGGTTCGATTCCCTCGACCAGGTATTCTTTCGGGACCCCGATATTCATGCCTGATATTCCGGATTCAAGGCCCTTACCAAAGTCGGTGAACGGCGCAGCGACAGATGTTGAATCGCGCAGGTCATGATTGGAAATCACGTTTAGCGCGTCGGCACAGTCGCCCACGCTCCTGGTCATGGGGCCGATCTGGTCGAGAGAGCTACCGAACGCGAGCAACCCGTAGCGGCTCACAAGGCCGTATGTCGGTTTCATCCCGACGATCCCGCACAATGCGGCTGGCTGCCTTATGCTCCCCCCTGTATCTGAACCAAAACCTATAAAACATTCGCCGGCTGCCACCGCTGCGCCTGGGCCTCCCGAGCTTCCACCCGGCACACGGCTGGTATCCCACGGATTATGCACCGCGCCGTACGCTGAATTTTCGTTCGACGAGCCCATTGCAAACTCATCGAGGTTCCCCTTGCCCAGTATCACTGCACCCGCTTGCTTCAGCAGTTGAACAGCGGTTCCATCGTAAGGGGGGATGTAGCCCTTGAGGATTTTTGAGGCGGCTGTGGTTTCGATGCCCTCGGTCGAAAAATTATCTTTTATCACTACCGGAACGCCTGTGAGGGCCGTGGGTTCCTGCCCGACACCTCTGAGTCGCTGATCTGCCATTTCGGCCTGTTTGAGGGCGCTGTCAGGTGTGACGGTGATAAACGAGTTCAGTTCAGGTTCGAGCGATTCGATGCGGTCGAGCATCGCACGCGTTGCCTCTACGGATGAGAGTTCACGGCTGTCGAATCTTGCCCTGAGTTCTCGGGCCGTTGCAAAGTGGAGTTCTGTGTTGGTTGACTTTGTTGTCATTCGATAGCCAGGTTACTTCTTGCCAGATGGTTTCTTAAAGGAACTATTATTGGGGATGTTTTCGGGGTTTCGAGGAATCGCTGTTTCAGGCTGCTATCGGGGGCTGTTATTCCCGTTATTCCAGAACTGGGCGGACTCTCACGAATTCGCCATCACGGTCCGGGGCGTTCTGGAGAACCATTTCACGATCGAGTGGCGGGTGCGGTTCATCTTTACGCATGACGGTGTTGGCATCGGTAGTGTGCCCGGTCGGCTCGATGCCTTCGGTGTCCACGGCAGCAAGTGCCTGGAATTGGCCAAGAATATCTGTGAGCTGGACACGCATTTTTTCCGATTCTTCATCGGAAAGTTTTATATACGCGAGCGTGGAGATGTGTTTGACGTCTTCGGGAGTTAGGGAATCCATTGTTTTCGGATCTGTATTTCTAAGGTCATTCTGCGGTTTTTTTGCCGTGGCATTTGACCTGTGCAGTTCGCGCGGGAACGGGTCGCTAGCGCAGTTCGCAAACCGTGTGAAAGTTACCGATTCTGGAAGAATGCCGCTGGCAGTCTACAAATGCCGGATCGAGTGTAGCAGTGGGGCACCGGAGCGGCGACAAATTATTAACCACACTCAGGTTCACTCTAAAGGGTTTGACACCTCCGATTGCCGTTGCCTAGAATCGAGTCCCGTGTAGAGTGATTTTTTAAATGGTGATTTCCCTGGCCTGTTGCCCTACCCCCTGTTGCCCTACCCGAGGACGCTAGCAATTTTTGCAGAGTGCCGCCTGAACCAGACATCGGATCAGAATCTAAAAGTTCCGATGCCCTTTTTCACCTGCTTTGACGGGCAGCGGCGTATCCCCAACTTCAAGAAACTCGGGCGAGTCGGTTTAGCGACACTTCACTTTTCACCCGAGTTATCTGTGCTTATTGCTAACCGCGAAACTCGTGGGTTTGATGAACTGGGCGGAGGCTGCAATTGAGCAAGTTTATTTTCGTAACCGGCGGCGTTGTCAGTTCACTTGGCAAAGGTATCGCCGTAGCCTCAATTGGCAGAATGCTTAAAAGCCGTGGACTGACGGTATCGGTGCTGAAGCTCGACCCCTATCTGAATGTCGACCCCGGCACTATGTCGCCGTACCAGCATGGCGAAGTGTTTGTGACGATCGACGGCAGCGAAACCGATCTTGACCTCGGCCACTACGAACGGTTTATCGATGTCGAACTGACAGCACTTTCGAACGTCACAGCGGGCCAGGTTTATTCAGAGGTGATCGCCAATGAACGCGCCGGGAAGTATCTGGGCGGGACGATTCAGACGATCCCTCACGTAACCAATCTGATAAAAGACCGCATTCTGATGCTTGCAGAAAAATCCCAGGCCGATGTTGTTGTTGTCGAAGTCGGCGGTACGGTGGGCGACATCGAGGGTCAACCGTTTATCGAGGCAATCCGTCAGGTCCGCAACGTAGTCGGACAGGCCGACACTTTTTACATACATGTGACATTGCTCCCCTATCTGGGCACAACTGGCGAACTAAAAACTAAGCCAACCCAGCACAGTGTTCACGTTCTGCGTGGCATGGGAATTCAACCCGACGCCATTTTGTGTCGGGCCGATTATGAAGTTGGTGAAGAAGAGCGCCGAAAAATATCGCTGTACTGC
>CAYLWG010000002.1:0-10009 GCA_964387235.1 uncultured Dehalococcoidales bacterium | reverse complement strand
AGCGACTGAGGCGGTTATTGGCCTGCCGACGCTATCAAGTGTGTACAAGGTTCCGCTGCATCTTGAGACGGAAGGACTTGGTGAAATTCTTGTAAGAGAACTTAACCTGCCTGATTCCCGCGCCGACCTCGATTCATGGCGGACCATAGTCAGGGCCGACGAAGAGGATCTGCCCGAAATCGAAATAGCCCTGGTCGGAAAGTATGTAGAACTGAAGGATTCGTACCTGTCGGTGGTTGAAGCGCTTCATCACGCGGGGCTGCACAACGAACGAAAGATCAATATTTCATGGATAGCGGCCGAAGATATCGAAAAGCATGGACCGGAACAGGTGCTGGGTTCGGTAAGGGGGATAATTGTTCCCGGCGGATTCGGCGAACGCGGGCTTGAAGGCATGATCGCCACTGCGCATTACGCCCGGACTAATGGCATTCCTTATCTTGGTCTGTGCCTCGGGATGCAAATTATGGTTGTCGAATACGCCAGGAACGAGCTGGGTATTTCAAACGCAACTTCGCTGGAGATAGACCCGGAAGCCGAGCACCCGGTGATCGCTTTCATGCCGGGGCAGGAGAAGCTCCATTCGACTGGAGGCACCATGCGGCTCGGTGCTTATCCGTGTGTTCTGAAAGAAGGAACCCGTGTGCGCGAGGCTTACGGCAAGGAGCAGATAAGTGAACGACACCGCCACCGATACGAATTTAACAATGATTACCGGCTTCAGCTGGAAGAGGCCGGGCTGGTTGCATCGGGCACTTCCCCGGACGGAGACCTTGTGGAAGTGACCGAGGTTTACGGGCACCCGTTCATGATAGGCAGCCAGTTTCACCCGGAATTCGGTTCACGGCCCGAACGGCCACACCCGTTGTTCAGGGAATTCATTCGGGTTGCCAGGACGATTCTGCGAGAAGGTGGGCAACACGATCTGTTCGAAGGAAAATAGCCGGGTTGGGCATTCGAAAGCGTTGCGTTGAAACCGTGGACTGGAAATTTATCGCAACGTTTTGATAACATGGTTGCAGTAGGCGGGTGAATCCACCATGGAACTCCGCTGAATTCGTTACCTTGCCCGGCGTTCTTGCCATTCGTTCGATTGACGATTGGCCTTAAATTATTGTCGGGTTATCCCCCTTAACAGGAATCAAGATGTCCGCTCACGCGGGCAGTGTCGCCAGCTTAGATGCTGAGCGCAATGCCCCTTGCAGCGCAACCAGATAACAGACGCGTCAACGACTGGCTAATACACGCACAGTCGAATTTCAAAAACGACAGTCTTCCCAACCTACCCTATTTTCCTAAGAACATTCGCTGCACCCGTTGTGCATGTGGCACTTCGATGTTGATGATCGCCACATGTGCCAATTGCAGATGATTCGTATCAGTAGTAACAACAGCAGGAGGAACTTAAGCTGACTACCCAAACCCGATCTCAATCCCGTGGTGGCCGCCGCAGGCCAGGCCGACGTCGCCCTCGGACCGGTGGTGGCGGCGGTGGACGGCCAGCCGGACTGCCAGCGGACAATTTCGAGGTCGATGAGAAGACGCTGCCAGACCTTGGCAACCTTGGTGCAAAAACAAACGACGAACTCCGCCAGATCGCGATCGACAAGGGCATCAAACGAGTTCCTATACAGCGGACCGAACTGGTGCTTGAAGTACTGGCGAACGTAGCGGAAGAGACCGACCAGCTTGTAGGGGCGGGTGTACTGGACTTACTTGGCGATGGCTATGGCTTTTTGCGGCCCCCCGGCAAGCGCGGCGGTACCGACGATATTTATGTTTCGCAAAGCCAGGTACGGCGGTTCGGTTTGCGGCAGGGCGATATGGTGGCCGGCCAGGTACGACCACCTACAGAGGGCGAAAAGTATTTCGGCCTGATACGCGTTGAACTCGTAAACGGTTACGACCCTGAATCGGCGATGAGACGGCCGAAGTTCGATCAGTTCACTTCAATTTATCCGAACGAACAGATCATGCTAACGACTACGCCGAAAATGATGTCGACCCGGCTTATCGACATGGTGGCACCGGTCGGTAAAGGTCAGAGGGCCCTGATAGTCGCCCCGCCGAAGGCTGGCAAAACGGTACTTCTAAAACAGATTGCCGACGGGATTTCGGAGAACCATCCGGAGATCTACATCATCGTTTCACTCATCGGTGAACGACCTGAAGAAGTCACCGACATGCGCCGCACTATTAAGGGCGAGGTGTTCTCATCGACATTCGATGAACCCGTCGAGGACCATGTGCGCGCCGCGGAAGTCGCGCTCGAACGGGCGCGCCGACTGGTGGAAAGCGGCGAGAACGTCGTCATACTTTTGGACAGCCTCACCAGGCTGGCGCGGGCTTACAACCTGTCGGTCCCGAGCAGCGGTAAAACGCTATCGGGCGGCATGGACCCCAACGCGCTGTACCCGCCGAAGCGCTTTTTCGGAGCTGCGCGGAACTGTGAAGAGGCGGGCAGCCTTACGATTATCGCCACTGCGCTGATCGACACGGGTTCACGACTTGACGACCTCATCTACGAGGAGTTCAAGGGCACGGGAAACATGGAACTTCACCTCGACCGCCGGTTGGCCGACCGGCGACTGTGGCCGGCTATCGACATCGAGAGGAGCGGTACTCGCCACGAAGAGCTTCTTCAGGACGAGGCCACATTGAAGCAGGTATGGCTGCTCCGCCGGATGATGGGGATAATCGGGCAAGACTCGAACAGCCCGACCGAGGCGGCTGAACGGATTCTCGAACGAATGGTCAGGACTAAAACGAACGAGGAGTTCCTGGCTTCAATTACTAAACCCGAAAAGGTTTAGAAACTATCGCAAAACGGGCTGATAGGCGCAGGTCACATTCTTTCTCCCCGGGGCTCCCTGGGCTCCCCGGGGAGAAAGATACAAGGTTAGGTCTGTACTGAGCTTGTCGAAGTGTTGACGGGAAAGTTATCGACGGCTGAGTCGAAGCTATCGAAAACGTGCTTTCCTATTTGTATTTCCCCCTCACCCCAATCCTCTCCCAGAGGAGAGGGGGGCTTTGGGATTGTCTCTCTATCAGCCAGCGTGGGTTTCTCGATATCGGCGCAATTCACGGTAAATGTGTAATTCTCTGGTAACGCAAACTCGCTTTATATTGTTCTGGGACTCATTGACACTCGTTCTACTGGCTATTTATAGTTCAGCAGAACCGATTTTCTTGCTCAGGGGCACCTATCCGGTAACGGATGCGTGTGTGCCCTGTAGTTTGGGAAATCAACGAAGGGTCTATGCCGTACGGGTTGACATCGTGAACACTACGATGGTTAAATCGCTATGGTTTGTCCCGAAGTCCGATGCCGCGCGCGCCGGTTGGTGTGCATTTGGACTGGACAGAAATAACGGAACCGGCAAACTTTTCGCATTATTGCGGAGAGATCAAATAGATATGGAGATCTCCGGGTTTCATACCACCAGGCAATGGCGGAAGAGCTTTTTCTTCGCCTTCTGCCGTTGTTGTGGGTAAAAACGCGGATGCAAGGGGGACTGAAGCTGTGAAGCTTTCAGTGAAATTGCTTTCCGGACTGGCGCTTATGGCGCTTGTCGCGGTAGCTGTAGTAGGCCTCTCTAACTCCGCCAGTGCGGCTGTGGACGGCAAGGTGTACATCACCAACCAGGCGTCCAATCTGACCACGGAGGGCTCAGGTAAGCCTTCTGGTCGGACAACTGCTAGCACGGTGTATGGGACCTACACGTCGGTCACAACGACCGGCACGAGCGCACGTGACATTGTCACTAACTCGGACAGATTCATCGTCACGGTCGTTGATTCAGACTTGAACACAACTACAACGGTTACCTCGAACCCAGGTACTGGTTATCCCGTAACCACTGCGGGTACAAACGTGGTTGACGTGGTTGGTACTGGCTTCAACGCTACTGGTGAACAGGTTCAGATAACGCTGGCAGGTTCATCGGCGAGCCCGATAATTGGTGACATAAGCACTATTACGGTTGTTGGCACTGGTACTAACACCGTTGTCAACGGTGTTAGCGTGTTGAGTATCGATTTCGTAGGTGATGGCACCAACCCGGCTATCGTCACCATCGGTGTTGATTTTGGCACTGGTCCTGGTGGCGCTGTAGACATTGTTTACTCGTCATCGTCTATCGAGACGATTACGGCGAGCGTAAAGAGCGTTGTGGACACTACTGGCTCTGTCGTGACCCTTACTGAGACCGGCCGTAACACCGGTCGGTTCGAGGGCTACGTCTGGGTCAAGGAGCGCACCAGTTCGTTTACTGTAGGAGCCAACGGTGGCAGCATCGGCTCTCCTGCAACAGTTCCTGCTATCGGTGGGCCGATTACCATCAGCTACAACGATGCTGTAACTTCTGGCACGGCGACGAACGTGACTCGAACCGGAACGCTGACTATTGACGTGACGCCGCCGACGGCCACGATCAGTACGCCAGCAACTGGTTCAGAAACACAGAACCGCCTGCCGACGTTCACTGGTACCGTTACAGACAACCAGTCTGGTCTTGATGTCAGCGCCTTCGCGTTGTATGTAGACCAGAACACCGACCAGACGAACACCACACTGGTGATCTCGGCCGGTTCAAACGCATCGGCTCCGACAATTGTCGGTACGATTGCGAGCATCGACACTACTTCAGAGAGTGACGGTGTAAATTCACTTGCGTTCACTCACACCCAGTCTGTCGTTCTACCGAACACCAGTGTGACGAACCCGGATCACGTCGTTGACTTCCAGGTTCGGGCCGCTGACCTCGCCGGTAACTACGGCTATTCCGACTCTGACACCGCAACCGGTGGTGAGACGACTGGACGACACGGAAACCAGCCGCACACGATCAAGATTGACCAGATAATTCCGCAGATTTCCTCTGCTGAATCTGGAATCGGTCTTGACACGTCCGTCACGCCGTCTGTCGATAAGGCAAACGTCCGCGACACGATCAAGGTCACGTTTGATGGCAAGATCAAGGACTCTTCTGTCAGTGCGTCTGACTTCCAGATCGTCTTCAGTGGTGCCGGTGGCACATTTGTGCCTGCGAGCATCGTTGTCAAGGGTGCGGTTGTTTACCTCGACCTCGACACGACCATTCCGTCTGACAACAAACCGACGGTGAAGATCCAGGGCACGATTCAGGACTTGGCTGGTAACTCGACTGATGCTGGCTCTGCCATAGCAGCAGATAAGTTGGCACCGGTTGTCACTGTTACGCGATCCGCCGGATCAGGTACTGGTACTGGCAGCGAAGCCGCCGACAGCCTGACCCAGGACAAGATCACGATTACAGTGTCGTCAGATGAGAACCTTCAGGGTCCGCCTGCCGTCACAGTGACCGATCTCGTGACCACTCCGACCGTAGGTAACGTCAACAACGGCACTCTCCTTGTTGCCCAGGGCAGTAATGTCTGGAAACTCGTTATTACCAAGGGCTCATCCGCCTCTGGTAACCGAGCAGTCAAGGTTGTTGCGGTCGACTCAGCGGGTAACTCTGCGACAGTCGGCAAGGACACCGCCAAGGCCTATGCACTTGACCTCGCGGTTTCTGCTCCGACTTCGACTCCGGCGACTTCTACGACTCAGTCGAACCCGTTCCTTACTACCGACTACAAGGCCGGTGGTGAGACAGCAACGGTTTCGATTACGTCTGCAACGCTTGACGGTGCTGACGTAACGAGCCAGGTTATCGCTTCTGCCGATAGCAAGACCTTCTTCTTCCAGCCGTCGACTGCGCTGACTAACGCAACGCACGTCTACGTAGTGAAGGCGAAGGATGCTGCCGGTAACCTGCTTACAACAACCAACACCTTCACTAAGACTGACCGCACCGACTTCGTGCTTGAGCTGTTCGCTGGCTGGAACGTAGTTTCCGTCCCGTCGAACCCGCTCGTCACTGACATCGGTTCTGTCCTGTCGAACGATGGCATCAAACAGGTTGTTGCCTACGACGCAACCACGCCTTCACAGCCGTGGAGAATTGCTTCGAAGGTTGGTTCAGGCGCCTACAGTTCACAGACCACACCAGGTCTGGCGAACGTTACGGCTGGCCCTGGCTACTGGATTGAGACTTCTAACTTCGAAGACCAGAAGATCGCCCTTGAGGGTGAAGCTGGTCCTGGCGATGCACGACCTGGCTTGACCACGATTTCGACCGGCAACGGTTGGAACCTGGTTGGTGTGGTCGATCAGAGCCGCAAGCAGACTCAGTCTGGTAACAAGGGTGCAACCCTGACACGACCGGATGCAGCTGGCACTGGGAGTAACAACGTGACTGTTACTACGTACTTCAACACCGTGAACAACGGTAGGGCGTACGTGTTCAACACCGTTCAGTCTCAGTTCAATGAGCTTGGAAGCGCAGACACCGTAACCATTGGTACCGGTATCTGGGTCTTCATTAGCGCACAGCAAAACGGTAAGTTCCCGCCAATCGTCCCGTAAAGACGGTTACACGGGTAAATACGTGATAACGGACGCCCCCCTCCTGGTAATTCGGGAGGGGGGCGTTCTGCTAGTACAGGTATGCTCACCTGGTTCTGGGGAGCATTTTTACTGCGGAGATAGGAGATAAATATGATAGCCAGGCTGGCAGGGATGTTGATCGTGACTGCAGTTCTGGCCGTTTTGGTCGTAGGGCTCGGCAGTCAGGTCAGCGCACAGGGCGAAATCCCGAAGACCCAGACACTCACGTTTTATGGCGAGGTATTTATCTCGGGCGGTGGCGATCCCAACGGTATGGAGATAACTGCGCGGATCGGTGATTGGGAATCCAAACCTGTCATCGTCGGCGTGCCGGTAGGCGATACTTTCACGCTTGAAGATAACTATCAGTTCATATTTGTTGATGCACCAATCACACTGGTTGGGCAGGACATTGTTTTCTGGTTGGAAGACCAGGTTCAGGCCGATGAAAAGACTCCGTTTTCATTCATTGACCGGTTCGGGAACGAAAAATTCGATTGGCCGCTTCCGCAACTGAGGCAGCAGAATCTGCGTTTCCCGTTTGCGCCTATCGCTACTGCTACACCCACCCCCATTCCTGCATCGCCGACAGCAACACCGGTTGTTCTTGGGCCTACTTTTTATGAAGGACAGGTGCGGACCGGTTCGATTCCACCACCTGATGGAACTCTGATACACGCGGTGATCGACGATTACGTGACCCAGTTCGCACTGGTTTTCAATGGTGAATACTTTCTGACTGTCGATCCGGTTTTGGAAAAATACGATGGTGGTATCGTCGAGTTCTTCATTGGTGAAATAAAGGCGTTCCAGTCCGACAGTTTCGTGGAGGGCATCCGCAGGGAGAAATTCCTGTTGGCGTTCCCGCCACTACCAACGCCCACGCCAACTATTACTCCAACGCCTACGTTGGTGCCGACTAACACGCCTGTTCCAACTAACACCCCTGTTCCAACCAACACCCCTACTCCGACACCGGAGCCCACGCGTACACCAACCCCGACTCCAACGCCGACGATCGTGCCGAGTGTGACTCCGACGCCCACACCGATCGCCAACGTTACGGCCACTGCCGAGGCGATTGAAACTGCGATAGCGGTGAGGGTTGCTGAAGAGGCCAGCGCTGGGGCCTGTAGCATCCGTGAGGGTGGTCCTGCAGGTCTGGGCAGCGTCGGTATGCTTCTTGCGCCCCTGGCGTTATTCGCCTGGCGCCGGTTCGAGCGCAAAATGCGTTAGCGTTTGCTGCCGGTTGCCTGGCACATGGTGTGTGAGACAGCCTGTTTTGTAACGAATTACAGGAAAGCCCCTGCATTTTGCAGGGGCTTTTGATTGCCGGGAGCCTTAGTAACTATCCCAAAACGCGTTGAACGGCGAACATGCCAGCCAGATTGAACGCTTCCCCTCACCCCAGCCCTCTCCAAAAGGAGGCTGTCTCATAAGAGTCGACCAGTGTGGTTAATTCTTTCTCCCTCGGGAGCCAGAGAAAGAAGTTAGGTTGAGGGGATGTTTTCGACAGCGATACAGGTGCTTTCGAACGGTATTTCCTGGTGAAGTTTCCCCTCACCCCAACCCTCTCCCAAAGGAGAGGGAGTTATGAGACAGCCTCAAAGGAGGGGGGTTTTGAGAAAGTCTCTTTGAGATTTTCGTGGGGGATTTCAGGCGGTTCGTTGTTGCAGTACGACAACGGTTCGTTCGTCTGGCAGTCCGCTCCGGCTGATGTTTAGCCGTGTGATGGGTTCAAATTCTTTAACGCCAAGCTCGGTGAGCAGTCTCGCCATCGCCGGGCTGGGCTTGCCTGCTTCTGCATCGTAGCCAGAGGGAACGATCATCTTCGGCTCAAGACTCCTGATGATGCTCGATAGTTCGTCGGGTTCGAGCCCCTGTGCTTCAGTGTTGATTATCAGTACATCGATTTTGCTGATCTGCTGTACCGATTGCCCAGAGGGTTGGTAGCCGGGATTACCGAGGGTTGCGATCTGCATGCCATCGGCATCAACAACGTACACCGTGTTTGTCTCTCGCGAAATTGCAGGATCGTCGGCCGGCGTGGCGACACCACGCACACTGAGACCGCCGATTTCATACTCGCCCGGACCGGTCAGGACCTGATGTTGACTTGCAGGATGGCGGGAATGGTCTCCCTGGCTGAACACGAATATCGTGTTTTCATCTTCAAGTTCGGATATTTTCGGCAGGGCTCCCTGGTGATCGACAACGACGATTCCGACCGAAGACCTGATTTCGAAGGTGGAGTTACCCAGCCAGCGGATTTCCATTCACACGTTCCTTGATTTAACCCGATTGGGCGTACAGGGGTTTGGCCGATTATGAACCCTCGCATTTTGGGAAAGTTCACCGTTTTGGGCTCAGACTAATTCTAATTCCAAATTTATCAATTCGTCCGATACAGCGTCAATGAAATAAGCGTGAAATGCGGTGCCGCCAGTCGTAATCGAAGTTTCATTCCGACGCAGCCGCACCTGGCACTCCGAATTCCCCATAGTTTGCGGGTTACGGAACTGCCCTGCCAGACAGGTGGTGCCAGACGCTGTATTAGATCCGGCCCCACGCCTTTAGCACCAACAAGTTTCGAAGGGTCAGGTATCCGGCCCACTCAACTCTTGCCGACTCCCAGGCGTTCTCGTACTGGCCCCATGACCAGTTGGGTCTCCAACTGCCATCGTCGGCCTGGCTTTCGATCTCGTAGTCCAGTTGTGCCTGTATCGAATCTTGCAGTTCGTCAGCCAGCAGGCTTCCGGGCCTAGTGGCGAACCACAGCGGGCGTCCTCCGTAATTCTGCCAGTCGTCGGGGTTGTCGCTGGTGACCAGGTGAACACCGCTGTGCAGTTTCGGTAACAGCCGCTCGGCGACGGGATCAGGTGCCATTTCTGCCAGTCGCATGAAGCACATCATCGCGTGAACTTCCATGTCGTCGGGCAGATCGTCGAAAGTGTTCAAAATCCCTGCGGTGACTTCCTCGGTAAATGCCGCATGATCCTGACCGGCGTACAGGTGCAGATACCCCGCGATTTCCGCTCCGGGGTTCGACCGCTTACGGGGGTTGAGCTGCCCTGCGACCGGCTCGTAGTTCCACCATGGTGCGTGGGGAAACTCGTCAACATGCGGACCGACGGGATCCCAGCCGCCAATTGAGCGATCGTGGATGTGTGTGAAATATGCGATGCCGTCACGGACCACCGACTGATCGCCGGGCACTGCCAGTTCCCGGAGTACCTGAAATGCGAGAGTACTGGCGAGTGGCGAGGAGAACGGCGTTCGCAAATCGGGTTCGATTCCGTGCCCAAAACCACCGTCGTCGTTCTGGAACATAGCCAGTTCGGCAAGAACGTCTGAAATAGTGCCGGATCCGAAGTGATACTCGAACTGTGCTAGCTCGAGCGGACGAGCGTTTGTTGCAATAAACTCGGCTGCTTTTTCAAAAGCGTTTTGTGGAAGCTCGGTCATGCAAATGCCTCGATGCAACCAGATAATCGTCTAAACTGTCGGGAAATCCGGTTGCCTGTTGTTGCCTGCCAAGTC
>CAYLWG010000001.1:34231-43618 GCA_964387235.1 uncultured Dehalococcoidales bacterium | reverse complement strand
GCACAGTATCTGGTGCCGACACAGCGGTTGTAAACCTGGACGTTTAGTCCCTCTGCGTTGTGGTAAGTGGCAAATACCGGGCAAACAGGTTCGCACGGGGCGTTTGTACAGTGCTGGCACATGATCGGAATGAATCGTGCCTTGGTGTCGGGGAAATCGCCATCCCAGTACCGCTCTACGCGAATCCATGAAATTGATCGAGCGCGCTCGACGCGGTCCTGCGTGTTTAGCGGAACGTTGTTCTCTGCCTGACAGGCAATGACACACGCATTGCAACCGATGCACTTATCGACATCGACAACCATGCCCCATTTGTGACTACCGAAACTTGCTGTCGTCATCTGGCTACTACCGTTTGATCCTGGAAATTCCAGCCGTGAATATTAATCATTGTCGCTGTTTCCTTTGTCATCGTTAAAGAGCGACAGTTGGTACTTGTGGTGGTTTACGGCCTGGGCCTCTTTGGCTGTCTCGCCCGGCCCAACAACCAGAATGGGTACACCTGGCTCAACTTCCCTGGCCTCCACGTTCCCCTCGAATTTCGGTACCTTGACCCTGCGACCCGCCCGCTGAACACGGACTCTGGTAGCCGCCCAGGCAAGTGCCCCGGTCTCAGAATCTTTACTGCCGACAAGAATGGAAAGGACGTTCGAGCCCAGACCTTCTGCCCACCGCCCACCTTCTGAGTGGCCCAGCCCGATGGGAATGCCTATCACACCGGGGCGTACGCCGGGATGCGGGTAGGCCAGCACTTCGATCTCGCCGGAGGTAGAGCGGATCAGAAGGACATCGCCTTCTTTGATGCCGAGCGCTCTGGCCTGTTTGCTGTTGATCTCTGCCCAAGTCGACCATGAAGCCGATGAAATAGGGTCGGGAGTCTGTAGTGCCCACGGTGTAGCAGCGAGCCGACCGTCATACACCGAGTTCGAGTGGAACGGAACGAGGTGGAAGTCATCACCAGTTCCCAGGGAACCCGTGTCCGAATAGCCGGGGTTGGTGATAGCGGTGCTTATCTTGCCGGTGCTATAGCCCTTGCCTTTTTTGCCAGTATCCCACCATCCGCCACGCTGCAAGACTCCGTTTGCGAACAGCGATGGCGTTGATGCCGAAACCGAACCCCGACCGCTACCGTGCAGCCCTGAAACGGCATCCATAACAATCCGTTCCATGCTGGAACCGATCGATCCGTCGGCCATCGCGAGAAGCGTGTCGCCGAACCCGCGGGCATCACTGAGCAGCCCACTCTCGTCGTGTGAAATAGTCGGCCCAACAACCGGTTGCTGAACCCCAACGACCTGGTATCCAGGGCCGGGTTCCGGAGTGTCGGTGTCCCATGTCTCAAGGAAGGTCAGCTCTGGTAGTACGAGATCGGAGAAAGCCATCGTATCGTCGAGAATTGCGCCAAACGTTATGACGTTCGGAACTTTGTTCAACGCTTCCCGAATTGCGACCGAGTTAGGCATACCGTGAACGATGTCGGTACCGCGGATGATTACTGTTTCGACGTTGCCAGCACGCCACTGGGCCAGCTCTTCTTCCCACGCCTCGAACGATGCCCCCGTCGCTGATGCTGAGACATTCTTAAATGCTGCCCCCGGGTTTGCTTTAATGCCGCCCCTCGTGCCAACCGCACCCACAAGCAGGTTCAGTGCGTAAATTGCACCGAGGTTGAAACTGCCATTGGTGTGCGCACCGGCGGAACCTCCACCGAACGCAACCGCTGGTGTGTTACTAGCGAAGTAGCGGGCCGCTTTTTGAATTCGGGAGACAGCTACGCCAGTACGGTCGGCGACATCTCCCACCCCATACCTGGATAATCCGTCGGGCAGTGCCGCATTGAAGGCCGCAACGTTGCCGGAACTTGCGAGGCCCTCGTTGACGATGACGCTCGCAATACCAAGTGCCAAATCGCCCTCAGTACCGGGTATCGGGGCCAGCCAGAGGTCGGCCGCTGCTGCGGTTATCGACATGCGAGGCTCGGCATGTATGAGGTAACCCCGCTTGTCTTGCGAGCGGAATTCGCCATATTTCACACCGAATTGGGCAGGCGAACCCCATGTGCCGAGCCAATCGGCACCAAACGAGAGGACAGTGCTGGCGTTTGCGATATCAAATGTTGGGAGTTGATCCTGGCCCAGTACCGACTTGACCGCTCCGTGCAAAACGCCCTGCTCCATAGGGTCGAACAACATGTGCTTGCCGTTGAACTTGGCGGCGAACTTGCTGGCAACGCTGCCCAGATGCCCACGCAGCGGATTGGTGACAACTGTCAGAGAGCCGTTGGCGTTGGCAAGCGCATCTTTGAAACGAGTCTCTGCCTGCTGCCATGAAATGTTGACCAGGTTGCCGCTCTTCGAATACCGAAGCATCGGATCGCTGATCCGGTCAGGGTGGTACAGCAACTGAAGGACCGAATCGTACCGTGCTGTCGATTTACCACGATTGACCGGGTGGTCGGGGTTCCCCTCGATTCTTTTCGCACGGCCCTCGATTACTCGAACTAGCACTCCATCCCCGTTTGTGAAATCGCCCATCGAAGTCGCGTACCAGGCGTCTTCTCCACGGACAAGGTCCTCTGGAAGGTCAACCGGACTCTGCACTATCAACTCGCGCTCGGGTAGTCCGCAGGCTGCGAATATCACAGCCCCGGCGGCCGATTTACCGGTTAGCGCTAGGAATTCTCGTCGATTTAGCTTCATCTGGTCAGTACTATTTCCGTTTTCTCAGGTCCTGTAACCGGTGTATCCGGTCTGTGTGAAAAATTATCGCCTTTTAGTAGTGGCACGCCGAACAGTCGGTTGGCGCAGCATTTTCCTGGTGGCAATCGACGCACTGGCCCATTTTGAGCGGCTCTACCTGTTCGACCTGCGTCATGGCAGCGATATTGCCGTGACACGTTGAACAAACCCCTGCCGGGCCTTCTGTTACGCCGTCCGTGGAACCCTTGACCACATCAGGGTTATCGAGGAGATACCTGATATGAGGTTCATGCACGAACCTGACGTGATCGGGCAGCCGGTGAACTCGTTTCCAGTTAACCGGTTGCGGGCCGTCATCACCGATGATGTCTGCCGCATCGCGTAATATCGTCAGTTCCGTATCATCGGCAGCGCCGATCACCTGATGACATGCAGCGCAGAACGCCACTGAAGGAACGCCAGCGTTTGCCTGTGTGGTTACAGTGCGGTGGCAGAAAGTGCAGTCGAGTCCGAGTCCTTCCATTGTCGAAAGGCCGTCGGCCGGAACATAGTCGAGCTGCTTCGTCGAAGCATGAATGGTGTGCGGGAAGTCGATCGGCTGGTCGAATGTCTGTTCAAACCCCAGCACCGGGATCGGCTGACCCAGCCAGCCGGTGATGAGGAACGCGCCAACAAGACCCATTATCGCCACCATCCCGAGTCCGCCCACTGCCAGAACCGGTATCAACAGCTTCGGCATTGATGACGATTTGGTGTTCGATTTTTCGTTTTCCGACGCCAAGCGTACTTTCCAGTCTGTACAGGCCACAGCCTGCCGTTAACGTAGAGGTGGCAGCAGTTTTACTGCCACCACCGTGGATACATGTTGTGGAGGAACTGGATATTTTGCATGGCCATAAATAGCGCAGCAACAATTCCAGCCAGAGCGGCCAGACCAACGACATAAAGGGGTGTCCGAAACCGGTTCCACTTTTCAGCAATCGTTTTGGTAGCGACCGCTGATGGGATGATCGCATGTGCTGTCAGCAGCGTGGGGCCTGCGACAAATGCAAAACCCAGCGATAACCAGAGAAACTTTAACAGGGTTCCGAGTTCAGCCCAATCGGCCCTGGATAACGGTTGCGGATCCATGTCCTGCTGACGTCTCTCCCGGTTCAACTAAATGTCGCGAACAAAAATAATTAATGGAGGCGGGCGCGCTCCGCCCACATCTCCGAATAAGCGCAAGTGAAAACTATCACGAATAAATTTTGAGTGTCAACAGTACTGGCGCTCAATTCACAGTTTCCTCATTCGATCCGCCGCATCTCAATCCGAGAAAGCGAGTTCTGCAGACGATGTTATCAGCATGTACGGTTCGCCTTTTTGCTCCCCGGATTCAAGGCTCCACTGCGAATCCGAGGACACCGGTCTAAGTCTGATTCCGTGTTCGCCCCCGTGGATCAGCAACACCTGACCCGAACCCGAATCTCCAACGACAACTGCCGTTGCCTCACACGGCACACCTTGCTCTTTGGGTTCTCTGGGCTCTCTGGCGCCAGCACTCGCGCACCAGCCGACCACCTGATGCCGCTCATCGCTCCCCGGTACGGCCGGGACAGTGATAACCGCGGAACTTCTGGGTTTGCCCTGAGTTTCGAAAACCTGGACTGGGAAATATCCGCAGTTGTCGTTTTCTTCGATATCGATGATTATTTGTCCCATGGTTCAGAAGGTACCCCGGTTCTTGATGTTCACGCAGGCACTAATCCGTATCGGCGTACTGGCCATAACCCCTTAAAATCAGCCAAATAGCCGCACAGTTCAAGAGCCAATTGCGGCCCGATTCTTCGCCGCCCCCTACCTGTTCCTTGCGTTTGGTACGCAGCGCGTGTTCGAGCAGTGAACGACCTTCAGGTTACGCGAGAGAATGTCGTGGTACACAACCAGCGGCAACCCGTCTGCCCCGATAGTGATTGAGGTGTGCTGCCCGACGTTCGCCGTTGTGTCCACGTCGATACCGGTAGCCGATGTACAGGCGATATCGTCGCAGTGCGCTACTTCGAGCGCACCGTTGAACGAATCGTAGTAGCTGATGATTCCGCGACCATCGGCCCCGATCGTCATCGAGTTCCAATCACCGACTCCGCCGCTTGTGACTGTAGAGGAGACGGTTGAAGAACTGCACGATAGGTTCGAACAGTGAGCCACTTTGAGATCGTTGCTTGTCGCATCGAAGTAGCTGATAAGGCCGCGCCCGTCGATTCCAATGGCGATGGAAGTTCGCCTTCCGAAATCACCTTCCGAATCGACGGTTTCCACGGTACTCGCCGAGCAGGTGACATTGGTGCAGTGGGCGACTTTGAGATCTGCTTTCGAGACATCGTAGTAGCTGATGAGCGCAAATCCGTCGCTACCGATAGTTATGGAAGTATGCCGACCCACATCACCAACTGAATCGATGGTAGTCACGGCAGCCGATGAACAGGAAGTGTTGTTGCAGTGGGCAACCTTCAAATTGCCGTTAGTGCGGTCGTAATAACTGATTATCCCGAGGCCATCAATTCCAATTGCTATCGACGAATACTCACCGACATCGCCAGAACTTTCGAGAATCGACCTTGCACTGGTCGCGCAACCAACTGTCTGACAGTGGGCAACTTTCAGGTCGCCATTTGCCGAAGACCGGTAGCTGATAAGAGGCAGTCCATCGGTGCCAATTATCACTGAAGCATGAAGGTCGCCTGCACCCGTGACCTCGACAAGCGATGGGGTTGCAGAAGCGCACGTGACATCATCGCAGCGTGTCAGATAGAGAGATTCATTCGCCTCATAGGCAATAACTGGCAGGCCGTCGTCGCCCACGGTCACCGAATTCCAGAAACCCGCATCACCCGGCCCGGTCACGAGGGTCGTCACCCGGTGTTTCCCCCTTTGATACGGAACTGCGTCGCTGGACGCTATCGCAGTGCATTCCACGTTTCCGGTCGAATCAAATCCCGAAGCGACCAGGCCGACCCCGCACGACTGGCCCGAACTCACGTATTCGCCTGGCGAAGGTCCGGGGTCGCCGCAGACCCAGGTCGAACCATTGAAGATTGGTATTTCGCTCGACCCACACACCAGGCCGCCAAGCGTTGTATTCAGTTCAACTGGCCTGTTCTGAATATCGGACCACCCGACAGAAGTCAGACCATCGTCGCCATCATCGAGCCCTGCTGGCCTGTTCTGGATGTTTTCCCACTCGACAGACGCGGCTGCCCCGCCTGAACTTAAATCACCGGGAACGCCTGTCAACGACGCCCACGCTACGTTTGCACTACCCGACGATAAATCCAGTCTGGTGTAGTAGTCGCCGTCATGATCATGGTCGCTACGGGCTGCTGCGCTTGCCGAACCGGAGCCGCCAAAATCGACAGCGGCGACATTATCGTCGGAAGCTCCCTCAGCAGTCAGGCCCGTTCCGAGTGACAGCAAGCCCGATTTACCTTCGGCACCCCTCTGGCCTGCGGCACCGCGGGCACCGTCTTTACCCGCCAGACCATCTTCCCCGTCTGTGCCAGCTGGTCCGACCGGGCCTGCCGGCCCGGGGAATCCCCGTAAACCCGTTGAACCGGGCGATCCCGTATCTCCAGATTTGCCCTGTACCCCGATCGGGCCTTGTGGTCCAATTTCCACCTCATCGCCAGAACATGCGCTTACAGTGAGTGCTACCAGCACGACAGCGAGAGTGAGGATTCCGCGTCTTGGGGTGAAGAAAGCACGGTAGTTCATATATTTCCGCATCATTTATCCGTGGATTTTGCTTTGCGACCCTTGTGATTACCTGAGAAAGTGTGACTCAAGAAAGTGGTAACAGGGTTACGGTTTGAGCATTTTCAGCAATGAAGCACCACACAGTAGCCGCACTACCTGCGCAACCTGTACCAACTGGCCGAAGTGTACTGTCGCCCAGAATCTTTTTTTTGCGATCAGTAGCAACTGGCTCGGCTGGCGCAGACCGGACCCAATTTACTGGGATATATTGCTCGCTACGGGGCGAGCACTTTGATTCTGCTTTTCGCTTTGGGCACGCTATACGCTACGGGCTTGTGAAGGTGATACAGGGATTGCGTGCAAAATGTGAAAAACTGAACCAGCTACGGACGGTTTGTGAGTATATTTCCCACAAATTGCTGCTGTGTAACGGTTCAGAGACCGGTAGCGGAAGCAGTGACACAAGCAGGAGAGGTAAAGGACTGGCAGGCTAATGGCGACGATCACTGGTAATCGAATATCGCTGACACCACGCGAGATGCCGGTGCGCTGGTACAACGTGGAAGCCGACCTCCCGTTCCGGGTTCCGCCGATGATGTCGCCATCGGGTTACCCGATAACGGCACGCGAACTCGCGCCACTGTTCCCGAAAGAGATTATCGAACATGAACTCAACGCAAGAAGCCGTACCTTCAAAATCCCGAAAGAAGTAAGAGCGGCATACCAGCAGTGGCGTCCGACTCCGATGTTCCGTGCAGCGGCGCTGGAAAAGGAATTGGGAACCCCCGCACGTCTTTACTACAAGGTCGAAGGCGGCAGCCCGAGCGGCTCATACGAATCGAACACCGCCATCCCGCAGGCGTTTTACACGAAGAAAACAGGTGCCACCGGCATAGTTACTGGTGGTGCAGGGGGAGTGTGGATTAGCGCTATCGGCCATGCTGCCGCGCTGTTCGGGCTCAAAGGCCGCGTTTACAGCGTGCGAAAGCCCGGTTCAGATCAGGCCTGGGGTGAAGCCTTTGGCCGTGTATGGGGCGTTGACGTACTCGCCAGCCCGTCTGAGAACACTCGTGTCGGGAAGCTTCAACATAAAAAGCAGGGTCCTGATTCGGGGTCGATAGCCACGGCGCTTGCCGAAGCTTACGAAGAAGCCACACGAAATCCTGATGTCAAGTTCGCTATTCCTACGCTGATGGGCCACACACTCATCCATCAGACAATTGTTGGCCTTGAAGCCCAGCGCCAGCTTGCTGCGGTGAATGAAGCGCCCGATTTTGTGATCGGTTCGATAGGCGCAGGTTCGCACTTTGGCGGGCTTATCGCACCTTTCATCCCGGCCCGCGTGCAGGGTAGAGACACGAAGTTCGTTGCTGTTGAAGAAACATCGACTCCGAGCCTGACCCGCGGTGTGTACACCGAAGAATCTGCCGATGCCGCAGGGCTGATGCCACAGGTGCCGATGTACACGCTCGGCCGTGAATATGCCCCTCCGGGTGTGCTGGCAGGTGCGATGCGCTACCACGGAGTGGCTCCTATCGTTTCCGCGCTTTATCGTGAAAAATACATATCGGCCGTGGCTCATGGTCAGATCGAGTCGTACAGCGCAGGCCTGATGTTCACAAGGGCAGAAGGAATCGTGCTTTCTCCCAGCGCCATGTATACCGTCAAAGAGGTGATCGAACAGGCATTGCGGTGTAAAGAGACTGGTTCCGACGATACGATACTGTTCACCGTCACCCCTGCGGTCAGTACCGAATCGACACCCTACGATTCACTGCTCGACGGCCTGCTCAGTAACGAAAAACCGGCGGAGGTTTCGCTGAAGAAATCGGCGGGAAGATTCCTGGGTCGCCTCACTCGCCGGAATTGAAACTAGCTCCCTGATCTTGAGCCCGAGCCCTATTACGTGTGTAACCTGTTCCCCACGGAACAGGCACTCCGATGCTACAGTTCCACAATCGTCTGATCGATCCCTGCCATTTTGCTGACAAACTGGCACAATTGCCGATGCAGATCACAGATACTAAAACAAACAAATCCGAACACGCTGAACTGTATTTTAACGCCCAACACCTTGAAATCTGATTCGGGATTTCTGGTCAGGCATATTCAGTCGGGCACAGCTATGGGTGAATTCACCCGGAGGCACTTATAAATGGATATCTCCAAAGAAAAGCTGGAGTGGATTTACACCACAATGTATAGAATCCGCCGCTTCGAGGAGACGATGCTGGAACAGACCTTCAAAGGGAATGCGATGGGCGTGACTCACCCTTCTGACGGTCAGGAAGCTCCTCCGACCGGAATCTGCGCACACCTCACCGACAAAGACTGGATCGGCTCGACCCACCGGGGTCATGGGCATTGCATCGCAAAAGGCCTCGAAACCGACAAGATGATGGCCGAAATCATGGGTCGGGCTACCGGCCAGTGCGGGGGCAAGGGCGGCTCGATGCACATCGCCGATTTTTCGAAAGGCATGCTCGGGGCCAATGCCATAGTGGGCGCATCGATTCCCCTGGCTGTTGGTGCTGCACTCACGGCGAAGTACAAGGGAATCGAGAACGAATCGATTGGTGTCTCTTTCTTTGGCGATGGCGCAACTTCGCAGGGCGTGCTGCACGAATCGATGAACCTGGCGTCGGTCTGGAAATTGCCAGTGATCTTCGCCTGCGAAAACAATGGCTACGCCGAGGCAACGCCAGCCTGGTACGCAGTGTCGACCGACGACCTGGCAGCGCGGGCTGAGGGCTACGGTATGCCGGGTGTAGTTGTCGATGGCATGGACGTATTCGCCGTTTACGATGCGGCTGGCGAGGCTGTTGCCAGGGCCAGGGCTGGTGAAGGGCCGACTTTTCTCGAACTGAAGACGTACAGGTATCACGGTCACTTCCATGCCGATGTCCCGCTGAAATACCGCAAAAAAGAAGAAGAAGATTATTTCAAGGCACGC
>CAYLWG010000001.1:23547-34219 GCA_964387235.1 uncultured Dehalococcoidales bacterium | reverse complement strand
TTCGAAAAACGGGTGACCGAGCAGAAGTTGATGACGGCCAAAAAGCTCAAGAGCATTCGGGACATGATCGAAAAAGAGATGGTCGACGCGGTCGAATTCGGCCTGAACAGCCCTATGCCCGACCCCGAAGCGCTCTACAGCGATGTGTATGTCAGCTATTCCAACCCCATCCCGGGCCTGCGATAAAAAAAGAAATTACCAGAACTATCCAGAGCCTTCACATCCAACCCAAATACAAATACAAAAACAGAAGAAACTGAAATGACAACACAGCAATCAATCAACCCGCTCGGACCCGGCTACGAGGGTGTAGCAGGGAGTGAAAAGCGGTTCCGAGACGTTTTCAACGAAACTCTGCGGGCTGAAATGAACCGCGACGCCAACGTCTTCATCATGGGCGAGGACATCTCGGGCGGTTTCGACAAGGAAACGAAAGAACCGCTCGATGCCTGGGGTGGGCCGTTTGCCGCTACAAAAGGCCTTGTCCAGGACTTTGGCGTCGAACGGGTAAGAGACACCCCGATTTCCGAAGCCGGGTTCGTTGGCGCAGCAGTTGGTGCCGCGCTCACCGGTCTTCGACCTGTCGTCGATCTCATGTACTTCGATTTCGTAACGGTTGCGTTCGACCAGTTGTTGTCCAACGCTGCGAAGAGCCGATACATGTTCGGGGGGCAGACCAGGGTTCCTCTGACGTTGTTTGCGCGGTCTGGTGCGGGTACGGGTCACGCCGCCCAGCACTCGGAAAGCTTCTATTCGATGCTGGCACATATTCCGGGGCTGAAAGTCGTTGTTCCTTCCGACCCATACTCGGTTAAAGGGCTGCTCGCCGCTGCGATTCGTGATGACGACCCCGTGTTTTTGATAAACGATAAGAAACTAATCAACCTCACAGGTTTTGTGCCCGATGAGGACTACATAATCGAACTGGGCAAGGGCCGGTATCTGAGGAGGGGCAGTGACGTTACGCTGGTTGGCATTTCGTACACATCTGTCGTCTGCCAGAAGGCCGCTGAGATTCTTGCTGCCGAGGGTATCGACGCTGAGGTGATCGACATGATGTCGTTGTCACCGTTTGACGAGGACATCCTGATCGAGTCAGTGCAAAAAACGAACAAGGTAGTGATAGTTGACGAGGACACGCCCCGTGCTTCAATGGCTTCGGAATTCGCCGCGGTAATTGCCGATAAGGCGTTCGACTACCTCGATGCCCCGGTCAAGCGGGTAACCGGGCCTCATGCTCCGGTGCCGTACAACAAGGCTCTCGAAACCGCCTTTATGCCTCAACCTGAAGATGTAGTCGGCACAGTGCGGAAAATGCTGGGGCGCTAACAGGGGATGAGAGTGCTGCCTGCGGATGTTGGTTGCTTTAGCAGCAAAACCCCCTGAGTTCCTCCGCGTCTGAGAGAACGGGAACCATAATTCTTTCTCCCGACGGGAAGCCAGAGAAGGACGTGAGGATGAAGGAATATCGATAAGAGTCGGCGCTGGCTGCGAACCTCAAGGCAGCCCCGACCCACTTTTCTCGCGTTACCGCATGCTGCGCAAATACGCCAAGCAGGCGCTGTTCACATACTTTCCCAATTCAAACTTTACGACCGGATCGCTGAACGCCTTCATATACGTCAGAAAGTCAGAATCGCTTAGCGAAACCTCAGATTTCAGATGAGCGCATCTGCATAACTCGTCCAACAGTGGCCGGATCCACAACAGGAGGTCACTCGAAATATTTTCACCAGCACCAGGAATCGAGCCGTCTTTAGCAACCTGAACAACTCGAAACAGAGTCAATTCGATGTTATCGATTTGGTCATAAAATTGTTGGTCGTGAGTACCAGCGAATTGGTGAGCCAACCGCGTCACTGCAACGCGTCCGACCGCCACTCTCATTTCGTCGTCGCCCCGTTGGAAAAGCAGGCGGGCTGTCCAGTGCATATACAGGCCTGAGAGAGTAGCAATCAGGCAATGACTGCCCGCTGGATCGGAAAAGCTAATGTCCGTCGCGACATCGGTAGCAAACGAGCGACGCGCATCCTTGACGATGTCAATCAGGACATTGCCCAATAGTTCTGCTTCTTGAATCCAATCGCGACCACGGCGTCTGAAAAACCGCATATCGCCGTCCTTGAGCGTAGCAATTGCGCTTCATGGTCTACTCGGACGCATCCTATCAACATCACCGAGTGGGTATCTCAGGCATCGGCTCTCAAACGTGGTAACCGCACTTGTCGTTCGACTACCCAAACTTCGCTGCGTAAAGCCCACGGATGAATGCGATTTGGCCGGTGTGCTGGCTATTTTCAACCGGGATTCTGCCCAGCACCCAGAGGAGCGTCGGAGCTCGGTCGGGTGCATGAGTCCAGATATCCGGTCGTTTTAGTTCCAACATATCGGGCGTGATTTTTTCAATTGTCGGGATCAGAAGGTCTCTTGCCGCCTGCCAGTATGCCGTGATTTCACCGACTGAAACATCGGGAAAATCACGAACCTGGTCGATCGAATCTCCTGCACCATTTCGCGCCGGGTCGATCCCCAACCGGCTGGCCCAGCCACCCTCAATCCAGGCACTCGTATCTGTGGCATCGTCACCCCGCAGGTACGCTCCCCACATATCTTCCATACGGCCCATGTGCCACAGAATCCACAAAATATGGTTCGAATCGGGAGTCGGCATCCAGCGGGCTTCTTCCAGTTCAAGGCCGCGTAGTGCGCGAACTAGCTGGCGTCCGTAATCACCGACCGACTGCAGCGCCAGATCCCGGTGATCCCCGTAACTGGAATCTGCCACTACCCGGCCTCGCAGATAACTGCATCGTCGTGTTCAGCTAAACGAAGCAGCATTTTGAACGGGTAAATACCCGTGCCGTGGCCATCGGTCCAGAGGAACTGGAGAGCGTATTTTCCGACCTCGATATATTCCACAGCGATGATGTCTTCCGGTACTGCCGAAACGTTGAGCAAAGCCCGCCCCGTCATCTCCTCGATACACGCGGCGCACGCGCATTGCAGCCGCAGGTAACGGTACGGATACAGGCAAGTCTGACCGTCGTCCCAGGCAATCTGCACTCCAACGGCTGTCATTTCAATGTTGTTTGGAACGGTCATAGGTTTCTCGTTATTTGCCTTGAAGCCCTGAAATCAGAGTAGGTGATTATCATGCACGCCAACCGTGCAAGTATGGGTCGCAAGCGTGCTGCATCGGGCTGGCGATGGCCGGTTTTCACGTAAACTTTCAGCATTCTGGCACCAGGCGGTGGTCATTGTCGCTGCACCTTCGGGGCCAATGGGCAGGTTAGTCGGCGAATTAAGTGGAATTACAGTAAAGGATTAGGGCCTGATGGCAAGCGAAACGATAAGAGTCGGTTTCATCGGGGCTGGAGCCAATACGGCCCTGCGCCACATTCCGGGCTTCCGAGCGCAAGACGGAGTCGAACTTGTGGGAGTGGCGAACCGTTCACTGGAATCGAGCCAAACAGCCGCCGACAAGTACGAGATTGGCGAGGCCTACCCAACCTGGCTCGATTTGGTTGAAGACCCTAACATCGACGCTATCTGTATTGGCACATGGCCTTATATGCACTCCACCATCGCCTTAACTGCGATGGACAACGGCAAGCATGTGTTGTGTGAAGCCAGAATGGCCATGAACGCCGCCGAGGCCCGCGACATGCTCGCTGCATCTGTCGCAAACCCCGATCTCATTACGCAAATCGTGCCACCGCCTCACCTTATGGTTTGCGAGCAGTACCTGATCGAACTGATATCGGACGGCTATATCGGTGATGTAGTGAATGTGAATATTCGAGTTGCCGATGGCGGGGCGTATCCCGATTCGTCCACCGGCGCGAACTGGCGGCAGATGCGCGAGCTATCGGGCAATAACGTGATGTTCATGGGTATCTGGTACGAAAACCTGATGCGCCTCGTTGGCACGGCAAGTTCGGTTATGGCCCAGGCCCAAATCGTAGTGCCTCACCGGCCCGGATGGGACGGGAACCGTTACCAGATGACCATCCCTGATCAGATCGACGTGATCTACTCGCTTTCTGGCGGCGGTACCGTGAACATGTCGATGAGCTCGGTTTCCGGCCCGTTCGCGGTTCCGATGGACCTATGGATATTCGGCTCTGAAGGAACGATACGCGTTGAGAGTACCGGGCCGCGCGATGACCCGCGGGTGACCGGTGCGCGTAAGGGCGACGACGAGATGACAGAACTTGTAGTTCCAGACGATAAGCGCGGGAGCTGGCGAGTTGAAGAAGAGTTCATCAACGCCATACGCGGTATCGAACCTGTAACGCGTTCGAACTTCACAGATTCTGTTAAATACATGGAATTCACCGATGCGGTTCAGGAATCGTGGCAGAAGGGTACGCGTGTGTTTTTGCCGGGGGCGTAGGGGCCGGAAGCACAGGGGCCGACAGGTAGAGGATATGGCGGCTTTCGGAAGCGGCTGTTCGCCAGAGGTGAGCTTGCGGCGGGAGTGGGCATGCGGCGTGAACGAACGTCTGGCGGCAACGAAAGCCGGGCAGGAAGTGCCATCCACAGTTAAGGGTTCAAATAGTCCCGGCATAAACTGCCGGGACTATGACTACGACTCTGACCACTGTAAACGTATCGGCTGTGCGGCATCCCGCGATTCGGGATTTTCCCTCGGGCGAACGGCCCCGAGAACGCCTTGCCCATTTCGGGGCCAGCCACCTTTCGAATTCTGAACTGCTGGCGATATTGCTTCGCACCGGACTGGAAGGCGAGAACGTGCTAGCTATGGCGAGCCGGGTGCTGGCTGAATTCGGCGGGTTATCCGGACTTTCTCGAATCACTTTCGATGAAATATGTGGTTCGCGGGGAATTTCAGATGCGAAGGCATGCCAGATACTGGCCGGAATTGAACTGGGCCGCAGGGTCACTTCACTGACTCCCGACGAACGCGTAACCATCACTTCACCGGCTGATCTGGCGACACTGTTCATGGCGGAAATGTCGTCGTTTGACCGGGAACACCTGCGGGTCGCAACACTATCGACGCGAAACCAGATTCTGGGGATCGAAGACCTGTATTCAGGAAGTGTGAACGCTGCGCTGATACGACCGGCCGAAGTATTTGCGAGCGCGGTGCGGCGAAATGCTCCTCAGATCGCCATTGTTCACAACCACCCGTCGGGTGATCCGACCCCGAGCGAAGAAGATATAGCGATCACGAAGACCCTGGTCGAGGCCGGGAAGCTGCTCGATATCGAGATAGTTGACCACCTGGTTATCGGTATGGGCCGATACGTATCGATGCGCGAAAAGAAGCTTGGTTTTGATTAGCTATGTGAACTAGCCATCGTCCGGCTCGGGAGTCGGTGTCGAGGGCTTGAGCCACACAGGCGCCCGAGCCTCTGATTCGTATTCGCCGTAGAACGCTTCGACACGGTAGATCTGCCCCGTAAGCGCATCGAGAACTACTGTCAGATTGTCGTATTTCACGGTTTCACCCCCGGCCAGTTTCAGTTCTACATCGCCCGAAAACGCGATCACCCAGACCTCGGTATCTGAAGATGTAACGAGCAAACCCTGTTCGGCCCGATACGATTCACCAATGGCTTCGGCAAATGCTCCAAACTGAATTCTCCTGGCAATGTGAGCGAACTCGTCGCTGATAAGCCCGTTTTCGCGGGCCGCAGCCACTGCGCCGCTGAGTGCTGCGACCTCGGTCAGGTAAACGGGCCCTGTCTGTACCGTCGCGATCAGCGAATCGCCTACTACATCGGGTTCGCCATCACCATCCGCACCTGTGGCATCGTTGGCGGCGTCAAAACCTGCGAAAACCAGCCACACCACTACGGCAGCGACGAGCAAACCAGACGAAGCCACGACGACACTGCGGGCCCTTGCGCTGAATCTGGAGCGCACTTCGACGACGCGACCACGGTTGACCCAGGCCGACCTGACGGCATCGACAGCCTTTTCATCACCTGCGATTCTGGGCGAACCGAAACTGCGCCACACGGACGCCAGTCGCCGCAAGATCGCGTCTAAAAAATTCACCAGCATCTGCCAAGTTTAGATCGATACGGGATTCGACCACTACTGTGCTACGCTCCAACTGTTGGCAAAACGCCGGTTTATGAAGGATCACATGTTTTATATTCTGGTTGTAGCCCACCAGCCCAAAATACATGGGCATGACCACACGGGGCTACTCGATGTTGTTAGCTGCTGCGAGATTGGTTTCAGCAGGAAAATCGGAGATATTTGTTGACTAACGGCCCGACGGGACGAATCGATTTCAATGCGGATATTGGTGAATCGTTCGCCGGTTACGAACTGGGTCTCGATTCCGAGATCGTCAGATACATCACATCGGCAAACATTGCCACGGGGTTCCATGCCGGTGATCCCGATTGGATGGCCCGGACCGTATCGCTTGCAGTCGAAAACGGAGTGGGGATTGGCGCACATCCGGCCTACCCCGACCTCGCCGGGTTCGGACGCCGGAACATGGACCTGTCGCCTGATGAAGTTCGTAACGCCGTCACTTACCAGATAGGAGCGCTCGCTGCGTTTGCTCCAAATCGAAAACTGCAGCATGTGAAACCACACGGAGCGCTTTACAACACCGCAGTACGCGACGCAGCTATAGCTGAAGCGGTCGTCAGCGCGATCAAAGCGTTTGATAGCGACTTGATTCACGTCGTCCTCGCCGGCTCTCAGTGGGAATCGATTGCCCAGTCCCATGGGGTCAGGGTGGCACGCGAGTGCTACGCCGACAGGGCCGTTACGCCCGAGGGAACCCTTGTGCCACGTTCGCAACCGGGTGCCGTGATCCATGATTCAGAAGCGGTCGTTGAACGTTCGATTAAGTTGGCGACCGAAGGCCGGGTGACCGCAATAGATGGGAGCGAAATAGAGTTTGCAGCCGATTCGATCTGCCTGCATGGCGACACCGCGGGAGCAGTAGAACTTGCGGCCGCGGTGCGCAGCGGGCTCGAGGCTGCCGGGGTCGAAATCACTCCGATGAGTGAACTGGTCAGGCCATTCGGCCCGGTTGGAAGTGCCGTTGGAAATGACTGAGCAGCCATCAGGCGAGAATCGCGAAGAAGACAATCGGCGGGTCGATTGTGAAGACATTGAATACCCGCGGATATTGGCCGTTGGTGATTCAGCAGTACTGGTCGAATTCGGTTCGGACATCGACCCCGAAGTGAACAGACGGGTCTATGCGCTCGCCGACCGTATCGAGGCCGCAGGTAATCCCGCGGTCATCGAACTTATCCCGTCATATCGGTCTCTTCTCATCCAGTACAATCCGCTCGTGAACGGTTACGGGGAAATGACGAGTTTTCTGGATGAACTGGCAGCTGAAATTGAGGGTTCATCCGGCATAGAAGCCGACCCCAGAGTTATCGAAATCCGAGTGGTGTATGGCGGCGAAGATGGCCCTGATCTTGAAACGGTGGCCGAACACGCGGGCCTATCGACCCAGGAGGTCATCGATATTCACTCGGGCACCGGCTACAGGGTGTACATGATCGGGTTCGCACCGGGCTTCCCGTATCTTGGCGGCCTCGACCAGCGAATAGCCTGCCCCCGCATGAAAACCCCCCGCATCAAGGTGCCCGCCGGTTCTGTCGGCATCGCTGAATCACAGACAGGGGTCTATCCGAATGCCAGCCCCGGCGGGTGGCAGCTGATCGGCCGGACTGCCGTTAGGCTCTTTGATTCTCAAGTGGCGGCCACAGGCGCATCCCCATCGTTAATTACCCCCGGTTCGGAAGTTCGGTTTATCCCGGTAAAAATCCACGATGCCCATGTCTGATGCGCTGAAAAACCTGCCATCTGGCAAAAGAAAAACGGGCCTGTTGAAGGTAATCACACCCGGCCCGTTAAGCCTTGTTCAGGATGGTGGCCGGACCGGATTTCAGAAATATGGAGTATCGGTGAGCGGTGCTGTTGACATCGATTCTCTGAACGCGGGCAACCGACTTGTTGGAAACGACCCAAACGACGCTGCTGTGGAAATCCTTCTTGGTGGTGCGGAATTTGTGTTTGAGCAGGCTGAGATATTCGCCCTGACAGGTGCAGAGACCAATGCCACGCTCGACGGTGTGCCACTGGCGCGAAACATCTCTTATTCCGCGCACGCCGAAGCACGCCTTGTGCTTGGAATGCCTAGTCCCGGTCTGGGGCTGCGTGCCTATCTTGCAGTTGCGGGGGGTATCGACGCACCGCAGGTTATGGGCTCACGCTCAACGCATGTTGCCTCTGAAATCGGAGGGGTCGATGGCAGGGCGCTGACGGTCGGAGATTCGCTGCGTATCGGCGAGCCAGCCCACGGCGCTGTCTCAGGAAACGTGTTTCTCGACAGTCCCGTTCCCGGTTCAGCATCGGCCCCACAGGAATCCTCTGAACCGCCACCGGTTGAAGTGCGAGTAGTTCTCGGGCCGCAGCACGATGAATTTTCCGAAAAAGGAATCCAGACTTTCCTGAACTCAACGTATGCTGTAGGCGATCAGTCGAACCGGCAGGGATTAAGGCTCGACGGCCCGGAAATCGAATCTCGCACAGGCAGGTACGATATCGTTTCGGATGCCGTCGTTAACGGCTCTATCCAGGTTCCCGGCGACGGAAAACCAATCGTCCTGCTTGCCGACCGGCAGACGACGGGCGGTTACGCCAAGATAGCTACCGTGATATCGGTCGACCTTCCAAAACTGGGGCAGGCCTCGCCCGGTATGAGCATCACTTTTACGGCGATCAGTGTTGAGGAATCGCAAGAACTATTTGCTGCAAGGTCGAAACATGTTCTCGATTCAGAATCTGGGCGGATTACGGATCTGATCTCGATGCGAGTTAATGGCCAGAACATATCGGTTGGTGTGGCTGAAAACGCATCGAATCAGCATGGCGGTGCTGCTCATGTCGCCCGGTTAGCCCGTGTAAATGATGCCGTCTATCCGATTTCAGCCGAAAGATATACACCCGCAGAGTAGGGGTGGTTTGTTAGAATCGGCCATTGGATTTTGCATTGATGACAGGGCACGCCACCGGAATTAATGCCAGTGGCATCCCAGCCGAGGAGCATGACAACGTTCGACCAGGATCTTTTTAACGACGGACTGCTCTTGAGCGTTGCCGGCATGGGCATCGTATTTGCCGTGCTCGCCCTGCTTGCCCTGTCGATCAAAGTCCTCAGCTTCTTCGACCGCGACACGGCGGATGAAGGGAAAGCCACGGGTGGCGCATCGGCCCCTTCTGGTGACGCCCTCTCACCTGCATCCTTACCCGACGATAAAATCACGGGTCAGCAGGTCGCAGCAATCGCTGTCGCCCTAGCGCTTTCTGAACCGAAAGCAACATTTATCTCGCCATCAACTGGCTCATTTGGTGGCTCATCAGGCCTATCGACCGGGGCGTGGCTGCAAAGCGGTCGAATGCGGTCACTCGGGACAACTCCGAACATAAGAGGAATACGGGGATAGTGAACACCAGGAACTACAAAATCACGATTGCCGGCCAGACATACGACGTTCAGGTTGGCGATATTTCAACTTCACCTGTAGAAGTGGTTGTGGACGGTACGGCCTACCAGGTAGAACTGCCCGAATCCGAAACCACCGGCACGGCCAGCGCTCCCAGCCCCACTCTGGCGGTACCTAAAGCCGTCAGCCCGGCCCCGCGACCAACTTCGCGGCCCGCCGTTCCGACAGCGAGCGGCGATGGAGTTGTACGTTCGCCGATGCCGGGCCGGATCATCAGTGTCAGCATTTCAGTGGGCGATACCGTCGCCAAAGGCCAGTCGGTGATCGTCCTTGAATCGATGAAAATGGAAAATACGATCACAGCGCCAGTTGATGGGACAGTTTCTGCTGTACTTGTGGCCGCGGGAGATTCAGTTCAGCACGGCCAAACGATGGCCGAGATTGGGAAGGCTTAGACGCGATGCTGGACGGACTGGACGCACTGTGGGAGGGCTTCACCGCCATTGGCAATGAGCCGCAGATAATCATCATGTGGGTGATCGCCGGGGCGTTGCTTTACGTGGGTGTGGCGAAGAAAAAAGAACCACTGCTGTTGGTTCCGATTTCGATGGGAATCCTTTTCGCAAACCTGCCGCTGGGCGAGCTGATTCGCGAGGGCGGCGCTGGTGAACCCGTCGGAATTTTGAAAACGTTCCAGGACGTGGGGATGACAACGGATATATTCCCGTTGTTGATTTTCCTGGGTGTTGGAGCGGCGACCGATTTCACACCGATGCTTTCGAATCCTAAGACTCTCCTTCTGGGGGCGGGTGCGCAGGCCGGAGTGTTTGTTGCCCTAATCGGCGCACTTCTGCTGGGAATGACCGATTTCTTCCAGTTCGGTCTGCTTGAAGCTTCATCGATCGGAATTATTGGCGGGGCTGACGGCCCGACCACGATCTTCATCGCCACTCGCATGAGGGAACTTGGCGAGTCGCTCCCTAATGTTGAAATTCGCGACATTGTTGGTGCGACCGCGGTGGCCGCGTATTCCTACATGGCCCTTGTGCCGATCATCCAGCCACCGATCATCAGGCTTCTCACGACGAAGAAAGAACGCTTGATACGGATGGAGTACCCGTCGAAGCCAGTTTCCAAGCGGACTCAAGTTATCTTCCCGGTTCTGACCATCATCATCATCAGCGTGCTGGTGCCCTCGGCATCTCCCC
>CAYLWG010000001.1:0-23537 GCA_964387235.1 uncultured Dehalococcoidales bacterium | reverse complement strand
GATCGGGATGTTGATGCTTGGAAATCTGATCCGAGTTTCGGGGGTTGTTCCCCGGTTACAGGACGTATCGGAAAACGCAATGATGAACATCGTCATCATCCTGCTGGGCCTGGCGGTTGGGTCAACGATGCCTGCCGCGATTTTCCTGCAGCCTGAAACTATTGGCATATTCTTTCTGGGCCTGTTCGCGTTTATGACTGCTACGGTCGCGGGAATTTTGCTTGCGAAGCTGATGAACCTCGTATCTCGCGACAAGATCAACCCGATGATCGGTGCGGCCGGAGTGTCGGCTGTTCCAATGGCTGCCCGAGTGGTTCAGGAGATGGGCCAGAAAGAAGACCCCGATAACTACCTTCTGATGCACGCGATGGGTCCGAACGTTGCAGGGGTGATCGGCACGGCGACAGTGGCAGGGGTGCTTCTGGCAATCGTCCCGGGCCTGCTGTAAAAGGCGCGTTACTTCCAGTGATAATGCATCAGAACTCGGTTTACGTATTGCGTTTGACGCGTGCTGGCGCGACTATCTGGCACATCGGTCTCAACCACCGCGTAAATCCTCTTTTTCAACCAATATCGCCAAAACGACAGCATCCGGAGAATCTTCAACATGCCCGACCGTTCAATGAAGGGTGTCTACCCGATCCTTTCAGCCCCGATCAATGCAAAAGATCAACTGGTGATAGAAGACCTCGAACAACAGGTCGAGTGGATAATCGGCAAAGGCGTTCATGGCGTGGGAATTGCTGTCGCCACCGAGATTTACAAGTTCACTGAAGCCGAGCGTGACCTTATCCTCAGCACTGTGGTGCGTGTGACAAACGGCAGGGTAAAGGTGGTGATGAACACGGGAGCCGAAGGCACGGACCAGGCGATTTTCTTCTCGAAAAGAGCAGAGGAACTTGGTGCCGATGCCCTGATGATCCGGCCTACCTCTTTCATCCCGGTCCCGGCTTCGGAAAACATCGAGTACTTCGTGAAGATCGCCGAATCGGTCTCCCTGCCGATATTCCTGCAGGATCAGGGCACTGCGCAGGTTCCGCCCGCTATGGCAGTCGAATGTGCAAAGCGGCACGAAAACCTCTGTTACATCAAAGTCGAAACACCTCCGACTCTGCCGAGAATGGGGCAGACGCAGAAATTGGCCGAGGGCACCGGTCTTATTCTGTTCGGTGGTGCGGGCGGTGCGTTTGCCATCGAGGAATTCAGACGGGGTTCGGTTGGCACCATGCCCGGCTCGACGCTACCCGATATGTTCGTGAGGGTCTGGGATCATTTCCAGGCTGGCGATGAAGACGCCGCCGAAGCGGAGATGCTTCGCCACGGTTCCTTGATCCAGCTGCTGTCGCAGGCTGAAGGACTGGCCGGGTGGATATACAAGTACATCATGGTGAAGCGTGGGGTGTTTTCGGTGGGATCTGATTTCGCACGGCACCCTGCGGTAAAGCCCGACGAGCATCAGTACAGGGAAATCGATCGAATTCTTGAAAAACTGGATCTGGTGGGCAAATAAACGTTCCGACCCTGTGCGGTTTGCGTTGGGCGAGATTAGAATCCACGAATCGCGATCTAACCTTCAAAAGAAGAGACTATGCCTGATCGAGAAACCGGTTCTGATGATTGCTCACCTTGTTGTTGTCGCCCTTTGATCGAGCGCGGCAGGTGTGCCTGTGCGATGGGATTATCTGAGTCCGTCGCCATCATCACTGATCTGACACGTGGCTTCAGTGCGGTGATCGCGTGATAGACGCTGCGTCTACCCTTGCGTTAGCCAGCGGCGATCTGTCAGGTATACAGTTCACCGGCCTGATCGTTATGTCGCTGATCGTAGGCGTCGTCGGTGGCGTCGTGGGCATAGCGCTTGGCGTTGTCCGACTACCGGTAATGATGGCGGTCGGGATCGACCCGCTGGTAGCTGCCAGCACCAACCTGCTGGTCAGCGTAATGGGTTCGGTCGCCGGCTCATGGCCTGCGATTCTGCAACGCAGGATCGTGTTTCGAGTAGTCATAGTTATCGGCATACCGGCAGTTATCGGATCGTTTGTCGGAGGTCTTTACGCCGATCTCGTATCACGCGTCGTTTTGCTCACAATCGTTGCGCTTCTGCTGGTCTGGTCGTCGATTGCAATGATCACCCGCGCACTGACTGAACTTCGGAACAAAGCCCCGGCAGATAAGAGCGACTCGAACGGCGGACGAGGCGAATTGAATGCCAGAACAGTCAGCCGCGAAAGTGTTCTCGGCTTTGGTATTGGCGTCATTGGCGGTGCCGTCGGGCTTGCGCTCGGTGTTCTGAGAATGCCCGCGCTGGTGCATGTGCTAAAGATGAAACCTGCACTGGCCGCGGGAACAAATCTTGCACTGACGATTCTGGTCGGGTTATCCGGTTTCACCGGGCACCTGATAAGTGGCCGAGTCGACTGGTTGCTTGTAGCCGCGGTGGGAGTTCCCGCGATGATCGGCATGTTCGCAGGTTCGCGACTGGGTGGCGATATCAACCCGACGAGGCTGCGTTTAGCCGTGGGTATTGTGCTTCTGGCCGTTTCTCCGCTCGTCTTCTTCAACGCTTTCTCTGGCTAGATTTATTTCTGGTCGGTCGCCGAGCGGATTAGGCGCACCTATAATCGGTCACTATGGAAACTCCGCAAGGAACAGCATTTCGCTCGGCACTGCAGGCAGAATCGCCTCTGCAACTCGTCGGGACTACAAACGCGTATCACGCCGTAATGGCAAAAACCGCCGGTTTTCGTGCGCTGTACCTATCAGGCTCCGGCGTCGCCACCGCTTCGTACGGCCTCCCGGATCTTGGGATCACAACCCTCGACAACGTTCTTGAGGATGTTCGGCGCATCACTTCGGCAGTAGACCTGCCTTTACTTGTCGATGTCGATACCGGCTGGGGTGGCGCGTTCATGATTGCCCGGACTATCACCGAGACAGCCCGGGCCGGGGCTGCTGGAGTCCATATCGAAGACCAGGTGCAGGCCAAGCGATGTGGACATCGGCCGGGAAAACAGGTCGTCTCGACCTCCGAAATGTGCGACCGCCTGAAAGCCGCCGCCGACGCCCGGCCATACGACGACTTTGTGCTGATGGCCCGCACTGACGCGATTGCTGTCGAGGGTGTCGATGCCGCAATCGAACGCTCGGTTGCCTACGTGGAGGCCGGGGCGGACATGATTTTCGCAGAAGCTGTAACCAATCTGGGCGACTACCAGCGGTTCAGCGATGCGACCGGGGTTCCGATACTGGCGAACCTTACGGAGTTCGGGCAAACTCCAGCATTCACGCTGGATGAGCTTCGTTCGGTGGGAGTAGCGATTGCGTTATACCCGCTTACGGCCTTCAGGGCTGCAAACAAAGCTGCCGAAAACGCGTTCAAAACCCTGAGATCGGCAGGTACGCAATCGGGCCTCATCGACGATCTTCAGACCCGCGAAGAACTTTACGAATATCTTGATTACCACAGCTACGAGAGCAAGCTGGACGAACTTTTTGATGCTGATTCAAAGGAATAGAAATGCGATTTGCCATGCACCTCTATCCCCAGGCAGGCCAGCGAATTAACCCCGGTAACAAAATCCGACCGGGCAAAGTACAGGACACGCCAGAATGACAACTTCAGGTCTTATGGGAATAACAGCGGGCGCATCGGCGGTATCTACGGTCGGAAAGGCCGGCGTGGGGCTGACGTACCGTGGATACTCGATCACCGATCTGGCGGCGCAATCGACCTTCGAGGAGGTCGCATATCTGCTCATCTACGGCAAGTTGCCGAGCCAGCATCAACTCGATGCTTACAGGAAAAAACTTACTGGCCTGAGGTCACTTCCAGACCCGCTAAAGACCTTGCTCGAAGCGATGCCAGCTTCCGCGCACCCGATGGACGTGCTGAGAACCGGGGCCTCTTTGCTTGGGACGCTCGAACCGGAAGGTGAAGGAGGTCGAACAGCGGCCTCGGTCGGCGACCGACTGACAGCGTGCTTCGGCTCGATGCTGGCTTACTGGTATCGATTCCAACTGAGAAACGAAAGGATCGATACGGATTCGGACGAAGATACGGTGGCCGGACACTTCCTGAGCCTGATGTCTGGTAAGCCAGCCGACGCTCTCAAAAGGGAAGCACTGGACGCCACCCTGATCCTCTACGCCGAGCATGAGTTCAACGCTTCGACCTTTACCGCGCGGGTCATTACATCGACGCTTTCTGACACTTATTCGGGGATAGTCGGCGCAATCGGCGCGCTGCGAGGCTCACTTCACGGCGGTGCGAACGAGGCCGCAATGGAACTGGTTTCGTCGTTCGACTCGCCGCAGGACGCAGAAAAATCACTCCTCCATATGCTGAAAGCACGCCGCCTGATAATGGGGTTCGGACACCGGGTTTACAAGGATGGAGACCCCCGTTCGCCGATTGTGAAGGAGTGGGCCCGGCGGTTGTCGGAGGCTGCGGGTAACAAATCGTATTACGACATTTCAGAGCGCATTGAGGAAGTGATGATGCGCGAGAAGGGGATGTTCCCGAACCTCGATTTCTATGCCGCCACCACTTACCACATGTGCGGAATTCCAACTGCGATGTTCACGCCGGTGTTTGTTATTGCGAGAACATCGGGATGGATCGCCCACATAATCGAGCAACGCGGCGACAACAAGCTAATCAGGCCGCTTGCCGAATACACCGGCCCGGACCCACGGGGATACGTTTCGGTAGGGGAGCGCGGCTAGCCGCATGCAGGCAACCGATACCGTTATTACGCAGATCGCCGAGTACGCGATTAGCTACAAGCCCGACTCCGACATTGCCCTGGACACGGCCCGGCTTTGTCTGATGGATTCGATCGGGTGTGCGTTGCTGGCCCTGAACTACCCGGCCTGCACAAGGCTGCTTGGCCCCGACGTTTCCGGAACAGTCGTGCCGAACGGGTCGAGAGTGCCGGGAACATGGTTTCAGCTTGGCCCGGAAAAAGCAGCGTTCGATACCGGTGCGGCCATACGCTGGCTCGATTACAACGACACCTGGCTGGCCGCCGAGTGGGGGCACCCCTCCGATAATTTTGGAGCGATTCTGGCAATAGCCGACCACATGAGTCGTAAGTCACGTTCGAATGGGAAACGTCCGATTGCCGTAAAGGAAGTCTTAGAAGCGGCTGTCAGGGCTTATGAAATCCAGGGCGTGCTGGCGCTACAAAACTCGTTCAACCGGGTCGGTATCGACCATGTGCTGCTGGTAAAAGTCGCTTCGGCTGCGGTGGTCACCGCGATGCTGGGCGGCGACCGGAAGCAGGTCGAGAACGCAGTGTCGAACGCCTGGCTTGATGCGACCCTGCGGACATACAGGCATGCCCCGAACACCGGCTCACGCAAGTCTTGGGCGGCTGGCGATGCGCTTGCCCGCGCTGTCCGGTTTGGCCTGAACGCTATGAAAGGCGAGATGGGCTATCCGTCTGCTCTGACCGCTCCCGACTGGGGTTTTCAGGATGTCTGGTTCGGAGGAGAGGAAATCACGCTCGAACGTAGGCTTGGTTCTTACGTGATGGAAAATATCCTTTACAAGGTTTCGTTCCCAGCGGAGTTCCATGCCCAGACCGCGGTGGAGGCGGCGTTCGCACTACACGCCCAGATGGCATCGAGACTGGACGAAATAGATTCGATCACCATCACCACGCAGGAATCCGCACTCAGGATCATCGATAAGACCGGCCCGCTGAACAACCCGGCAGATCGCGATCATTGCATCCAGTACATGACGGCAGTCGGGTTGCTGAAAGGCTCTCTGTCGGCCGACGATTACGAAGATGAAGCAGCAGGTGACCCGCGTATAGACCGGCTGCGGGCGATGATGGTCATGGCTCACGATCAGCGTTTTTCCGACGACTATCTCGACCCCGACAAACGCTCGATAGCGAACGCGGTGCAGGTGTTCTTCACTGATGGCTCCTCGACCGAGAAAGTTGTGGTCGAGTATCCGATAGGTCACCGGCGCAGGCGCGACGAGGCGAAGCCGTTGCTGGTCGAAAAGTTCCGCACGAACATTGCCACTCGACTTGACGAATCGAGTGCCGAGCAACTGATCACATTGTTCAGTGACCAGAGCGCGCTTGAAGCGATGGCGGTCGATGAACTGATGGATCTACTGGTGCCGACTGTCGCAGCACGATAGCGCTGAGATCGAAACGAGTGCTAATCTTCTGTCCGATTCGAATCATGTGGACTCCAATAAAAAGCACCAACAGAATCCGCTGATGCCCCACGATAACGACAACTCGCCCACCCCTTACAAAACACACGAACAAATATGACCAAAACTACCGGTCGTGATCTTCTAATTCGCTCACTTCTAGCAGAAGGAGTAGACACCGTTTTCGGTGTCGCCGGCGACCACATACTGCACATGCTCGATGCCATGTTCGACGCCCCGCTCCGCATGGTCGATTTCAGGCACGAATCGGGTGCAGTGCACGCTGCCGACGCGTATTCAAGAATTCTCAGAAAGGGCGGTGTTGCGCTTTCGACCACACCCGGCCACGCCAACGCATTGCCCGGACTGGCAAATGCCCAGCACTCCGAGGCCCCCGTTATCAACATCGCGGGCTCTGCCGCATCGGCAAATATCGGGCGTGGCGCGATGCAGGAATTCGACCAGATCGGGGCAGCGGCGGCGGTGACCAAAGGTGCATGGGAAGTCCCTAACCCTGCGCGGATTCCCGAATATGTTGCACTGGCGTTTCGTACTGCACTGAGCGGTCGGCAGGGCCCGGTACACCTGACAATCCCGCACGATTTTCAGGAAGCTGAAGTAGACGACGCTGAAGTAGCACGATACGCACCGAACGAATATGGCACGCCGCTTACCGTGCTGGGTGATCCGGCACAAATCGAACGTGCTATCGATATTTTGAACTCTGCGCAGCGGCCATTGATTTTTGCCGGTTCTTCTGCCGGTGCTACGGCTGATCCTGACGAGATCCAACGACTTGTCGAGACGATGCGCATACCGTTTGTCTCAGAGGATTCAGCGCGGGCACTGATACCCGATTCTCACGAATACTCGATGGGGTTCGGTTACCAGCCACTCAACCCCGCTGTGCAAAACGTTCGGGAAGCCGATGTTGTGCTGATGCTGGGCAAAAAACTCGATTACACGCTTGGTTTTGGTGGAAGCCCGCCGTTTGCCCCCAATGTCAGGTTCATTGTTGTCGACCCATCACCCGCCCAGATTGCCAGGGCACGCACGGCGGCCGTTGGCATTGTCGGCGATATCGGCCCGGTGGTTACGCAGTTGGCCGATGCAGCCGAGAAGCGCAACTGGTCGGAGCGAACAGAGTGGGTTGCCAGCATGCGTGCTACTAACGAAAAGTGGCATGCTGAACTCGAAGAAATGGGGAAAGCCGAAGACCCGATGCACCCAATGTTTGTATCGAAGACGCTTCAGAAATTCGTCGATGCCGATACACACATGACTTACGACGGCGGTGACTACTGCCACTTCCTGCGGGCTTCGATCACGCGTGACCTGCCTTTCAGGTTCCACAACGTGTCAAGCTTCGGCATGATCGGCGTGGGGCTGCCGTACGCACTGGGCGCACAGGTTGCACTGCCGGGCAAACAGGTTGTACTGGTGAACGGCGATGGCTCGTTGGGCTTTAACGGCATGGAGATCGACACGATGGTGCGTCACCGCCTGCCAGTGAAGATGTTTGTCGGGAACAACTCGATTTGGGGCATTGATTGGCAGATTCAGAAGGGCATATTCGGTCGCCCGGTCTGGACTGACCTGCTTCCGACACGATACGACGTTGTGGCGCAGGGGCTGGGGGCATTCGGTGAGCATGTCACGAAGGCGGAAGATCTCGAAGGCGCGATGAAGCGGGCGTTCGATTACGATGGCCCGGCCCTGCTGAACATCGATATCGACCAGATCATCAGCCCGGTCGCAGAAGCCGCGATCAGCCGCAAGCTGGGGTCACATTAGGACGGGTTATTATGCTTCCAGACCAGTATTTCTACAGCGAAAAAGATGTTGAGCGACGGGAGCTTTTGCCTGGTGTTTTTGCCCGGCTTATGTGGGGTGAGAAGATCATGATGGGAATCATCGATATCGACCCCGATACCGAGGTGCCCGAACACCAGCACCCGCATGAACAGTGTGGCCGAATCCTGTCAGGTTCGGCGTGGTTTTATGTTGGAGATAACGAGAAGTTGCTTGTTGCGGGCGATCACTACGTTATTCCGGGTGACGTTCGGCACCGGGTTGTTGCCACCGGGGAAGGCTGCGTTGCGCTCGATATATGGTCGCCGATTCGCGAAGAGTACATCAGCGAGGACGCTCGCTCGTGACATTTACACACGAAATCCATATTGTTGGGAGATTGCGCATGAGTACAATGCATCCTGCAACTCAGTGATGGCGTGCATCCATGAGTCTCGAACGGACGAAATCGCTTGTCTGAAAAACGGCCATCGTGGCGAGGTCCTCACCCGCCGTACTGCACATGTGTGAGTTGCACAGATAGAAGACTTGGGAATCCCGCAACCAGAGGATCGACTTCTGCTAGTCCGTCAGGCCTCGGGTCCAAAGTGTCGCCAGTGTCCCCTTTGGAATTTGGGCAGAGGCGACGTACCCGTTGCGGCTTCCTGTTCTCTCCTTGGTTTTTTATCTTGCTGCTGATCGTCGTGGCAGGGGTTGGATTCGCTTGGATGTTCCCCGAGAACATCGACGACTCATTTGCTGATTGGGTCGCCGATGTTGAAGAGCGGACGGGAATTCGAGACACGATGACCTCAATTCGGGACTCATTTGAAAGCGACGACGTTGAAGATGGCGTGACGGATGCAGTGGTGGTTCCGGCAAATACGCCAAGCTCCAGATCGTCCTCGCCGACGGCCACTCCACTACCGTATGTCGAAGGTTTGCCACTACCGGTCGCTGGTTTTTTTTACGATCAAATTCACGATGCTTGCCAGACCGTTCCGAGAGAAGATTTGAGAGTCATAAAACTTTGGAAAGGGAACAACCCGGACAGTATTCAGATTCCGAGATCATCTAGGGGATATTTCTTAGTTGTTGAGGTTCATCCAGCCGGTGGAGAGTGGGGGCTCTCCAGCATTTACGACACAGGCCGCACTAAATTCAACTCACTAAGATTATCCAGCGACATCAAAGATGAACTGTGGGGTGCACAACAATGGTGTGAGTCGACCGGCGGAATACCGAGTTCTGGGGAGTGGGTAGTCGAATCTTTCGGACTGGACTGGACTTTGTACTTGGTCGCGTCTTTCGATGGAGACACTCTGCCGGATGATATCGATGCAGCACTCGATGGATATTACGGGGATTTCTGCCCAACATATCCACCTGCACAGGATCTTTACGTGGAAGGCGAATGGCACTCGGGAGACTTCGGGGCCGTTGCTGCTATTCCTTTCGACATGCTGCCTCCGTTTACGTTCCTCGTGGCCGAGTTTCGTCCCTCGGATGACAAATGGGATTTCACGAGCCTGAACTCTGGTGGCAACTGGCGTGCGAAGGGTCCGGCAATGTCGAGTGATTCGGGCGAACTGTGGGACATAACGATTACGTGCCCAACACAAGCAAGCCGGCACCAGTTATCAATCGAGTCGTTGGGAGGTGAATGGTCCGTATACCAGGTAGCTGTGAAGTAACGCCAATCGCACCACCCATCGCCCGTTGTAACCCTGAGCTTACTGATCACTCAAGTCCCGCCTATTCCGTAAACCAGAAAATGAAAAGGACCGGGCCATCGGCTCGGTCCTTTTCATTTAGCGATCAGTAGTTGTTCTCTTGTTGTGAAGAGTCCGTCCGCCGAGATCCCTCCGCCCTTCGTCAAGCTCAGGATGCACTTCGGTCGGGAAATCAGGTAGGCGGAACCGATCACACCAGAAACCGCTTACTTCTTCGTATCAGCGAAGGCGGCACCTATTGCTTCCAGTGCAGCCTTGAACTCTATGGCCTTCGCCATATCGACGTGCTGCTTCACGTATGAACCGAGCTTGCAGGCCTCCCAAACTTTGGTGTGCAGTTCGGGGTGCGCAGCCAGATGTTCGGGCTTGAAGTAGTCGGTCCAGATAATCAAGATATCGTTCTTGGCCTTGGTGGCATGCTCCTCTTTGACCGCCACGTACCGTGCGAACGAATTGTGGTCTTCAACGCTTGAAGGCGCACCCATTCCCTCGATAAGCTCGGTCATTCGGATAACAGTCTGGGCCGCCTGAATGGCGTCACGGGGGTCGTAAATGCCGCACGGAATGTCACAATGGGCGTCGGCAAATCCGACTGGGATCACCCGGTCGGCAATTCGTGAAAATGATCGAAACATGAGTATTCTCCTCGGTAAGCATGTTTGAGAACGGACATAGCTTTGCGAATGCAGCACACTGCAACATGAAGATTCAGGCTATGCACGGCCAGCTAGTCCGACAAATTTACCACGAAGAATCGTTATCTACAGTTGAAATCCATGCTTAACCAGCTAATTGAATTGTTATCGGCGCAATTCATCAGGGTCAGGGGCCGGAGCATGGAACCTGCGATAAGTGAAAACGCGTGGGTGGTCGTGTACAGAACAGGGTTCCGTAAGCGCGGCCTGCGGCGCTTTGACATTGTGCGACTCGAAGACCCTCGCAAGGCGAATCACTGGATACTCAAGCGCATCGTAGGGCTGCCGGGCGAGGAAGTGGCGTTAGAGGCCGGTGAGTTGTTTATCGACAGAGAACATGTTGCCGAGCCACACGCATACTGCCCAGACCCATCGCCCGGCCTTTCGAAGGAGATAACTGAATGGTGGCCGCGGGACGACGAGTTCGTGGTGCTTGGCGACAATCGCGCCGCTTCGACCGATAGCCGAAAGTTTGGTGTGGTTAACCGGCGGAGCATCCGAGGGCGGGTGCGTTAGCGTCGGGTCCAGGCCAGTTTGGCGCATACCTTGTCATCCCGACCTTGCCGGAGGGATCTGCCCCTGCCGATACGGGCGTTCGCTGTCAAACGAAACGACCCGTTGCCTGAGGGCCGTGCTCGCGGACTGGTGAGGGACAGACGACTACGCCATAAGCCTGACCGACCAGCCCGGAACGACAGAAGAAGCATGTCCGGTACACCAGGCCCGTCGGCACTAGCCCTTCGCCAGAAGGTCGGCGGCCTGAATCGCGCTGTAAGTGATTATCAGATCGGCCCCCGCCCGCTTGATGCTGGTCAGGACTTCCATCATGGCCCGTTCACCATCGAGCCAGCCCCTGCTGCCCGCGGCCGCCACCATCGCGTACTCCCCACTAACGTTGTACGCGACTAATGGCGTATCGAACCGCATCGATGCTTCTTTAATCACATCGAGATAGGCGAGGGCAGGTTTGACCATTATCAGGTCAGCACCCTCATCAATATCAGCCTCGATCTCCCGCATCGCTTCCCGGCTCTGTGTCGGGGCCATCTGATAAGCCCGTCGGTCGCCAAACTGCGGCGTCGAGCCAGCGGCTATGCGAAACGGGCCGTAGAAAGCTGAAGCGTACTTGGCCGAATAACCCATGATCGGGATATTTGCGAAGCCAGTGTCGTCTAAGGCGGCGCGAATCGCGGCCACCTGGCCGTCCATCATTGCCGATGGCGCAACCATGTCGGCCCCTGACTTTGCGTGCGAAACCGCCGTTTCGGCAAGCAGCGGCAGAGTGGCATCGTTATCTACAACATCTCCAGAATCGTTATCCGCAATAATCCCGCAGTGGCCGTGATCGGTGTATTCGCAAAGACATACGTCGGTTATTACAAACGTCTCGGGCGACGCTTTCTTTACTGCGATCACGGCCTGCTGAACTGCTTCACCCGGCAGGCTGGACCTCGAACCTGTCGCGTCCTTGTTGCCTTCGTCGGGTATCCCGAATAGGAGGACCGATTTGACCCCGGCTGCGAACGCCTTTTGTGCTTCTTCAACTGCGATATCGACCGACATCTGATCGATACCCGGCATTGGCTCGATAGCAGTCCGTACACCTTTGCCGTTAACGACGAACATCGGGTAGATGAACTCGGACGCCGAAAGCCGCGTTTCGGTGAGCATCTCGCGCAACGTGGAGTTGCGGCGCAGTCGCTTCAGACGAGAAAATTGATCGCTGGTCATCTGCTTATTATGACCCGTTCGCAAGTGAGGTTATTGCGGAGACCAGTCCGTCTATCGACTGCTCTTCGGCCTGAGCATCTACATTCACCCCGAGTTCAACAGCGGTTTCGGCGGTTATCGGGCCGATAATCACGGTCTTGCCGGTATTGATGAGATCGGGACTCCCACCAAGCAGATCGACCAGATTTCGAACCGTAGAAGAACTGGTGAAAGTAGTGAAATCGATTCCCAGCTCGTAGGCGTTGCGAACCAGTTCGCCGGTATCCGCTGGTATTTCTGTTGAGTAGGCGATCACCTCATCAACATTGGAACCCATCTCGATCAGACCCTTACTAAGGGTCTCGCCACCGATATCTGAACGAGGAAACAAAACATGTTTCGGGACGATGTCGCCCTGCTTGAGTAGATCGATCATGGCACTGGCTATGTACTGGTCGGGCATGGCATCGGGCGTTATTCCGATTGATGAAAGCTCACGGGCAGTAGACGGCCCGACAACGCCGAATTTGAGATTTGAAAACACCCTGGAATCGATACCGATGTGACTCATACGCGCGACCAGACCGCGGACGGCGTTCGAGCTTGTCACCATTATCCAGTCGTAGCGTGAAATGTTGCGCAGGGCTTCGTCGAATGGTGCCGGGTCACGCACTGGCACGATCTCGATTACCGGGTATTCGAGTACTTCGGCCCCGAGCCCTTCGAGCTTCCTGACCAGTCGACTGGCCTGTGAACGCGCCCTGGTAACAAGCACTCGCTTGCCGAACAGTGGTCGGTTGTCGAACCATGTAAGAGCGTCTCGCAGCCCTGTAACTTCGCCAATGACAAGGGCGACTGGCGCACCGATACCCGCCTCGACGCCACGGGCAACGATTTCGCTTACTGGCCCCGTGACAGTCCGTTGTTTTGCCATCGTTCCCCACTGAATAAGCGCAGCTGGCCGCTCGCCGGGAACGCCCCGTGAGACAAGGGCATCGACAATATCGTTCATCCCGCGCCAGCCCATAACGAATACAAGAGTCCCCGCAAGGCCGGCCAGCGCGTCCCAGTTAATGGTCGAGTCGGGCTTGTTCGGGTCTTCACTTCCCGTGACAATCGTCAGCGAGGTAGACATCCCCCGCTGGGTCACTGGAATACCAGCGTAAGCCGGGGCTGCGATGACGGATGAAATGCCAGGTACGACTTCCCATTCGATGCCCGCCGCTGCGAGTTCGAGGGCCTCTTCACCGCCCCTTCCGAACACAAACGGATCTCCGCCTTTGAGTCGGCAAACAGTTTTTCCGCCCGAGCCCAATTCAATGAGCAGGTCGTTAATCTCGGCCTGCGTCATGCTGTGGTCGTCGCGGCCTTTGCCAGCATCGTACATTTCAGCATTTGGCCGGGCTTCGGCGAGCAGTTTTGGCGATGCCAGCCGGTCGTACACAACGGCATCGGCAGTCCTCAGGCATTCAAGCCCTTTAACGGTTATCAGGCCGGGATCACCCGGGCCTGCACCGACTAAAAATACTTTGCCCTGACCGTTATCTCGCTGCGACATTGGTTATTCAGATTCTCCCGATACGAGCTGTCTTGCGCCCTGTTGCACGAGTGATTCGCCAAGTTTGGCACCCAGTTCTGCAGCGTCGATGGCATAGCCGTTCGTGTGTTCACGAATCATGCGCTGCCCGTCAGGTGATGATGCGAAAGCGGATATTTCGATCCGGTCTCCGGTGATTTTTGCGTGCGCGGAAACCGATGACGTGCAGCCGCCACCGACTGCTTCCAGAAACGAACGTTCGGCAGTTACGGCGAACCGGGTGTTCTGGTCGTTCAGTTTCCCGGCAAGCCGAATCACATACGTATCATCTGCCCGAGTTTCGAGGGCAAGCGCGCCCTGGCCGACGGCCGCAACAAACTCAGCACATGGCAGGTACTGGGTGATACGGTCTTGAAGCCCGAGCCGGTTGAGGCCAGCCGCCGCAAGAATTACCGCGTCGGGGCCGTCATCATCATCGAGTTTTGCAAGCCGGGTCGGTACGTTCCCGCGCTGTGGCTCGACAACGAGATCTTGCCGGACAGCCAGTACCAGTGCCTTTCTGCGCGCACTTCCGGTCGCCACCCGCGAACCAGCAGGCAAAGCTTCGAGCGTCTTACCACTACGGCTTATCAGGGCGTCACGCGGGTCTTCGCGAGGGGGCACGGCGGCCAGTGCGAATTCGTCGGGCAATGACGACGGCATGTCCTTAAGACTGTGTACGGCGATGTCGATCCGTTCGGCCAGAAGTGCTGATTCGAGTTCTTTGACGAAAACGCCGACACCGAGCGATGCGATGTCGTGTCGTTTGTCCCGATCACCAGTCGTCTTGATGATAATCAGTTCAAAAGTTGTGCCAGGATTGGCTTTCTTCAGGGCGTCGATCACGTGCCCCGTCTGAGTCAGTGCCAGTTCGCTCCCACGCGTTCCAATTTTAATTACAGCCCGAACTGTGGAACCATTATTTCGGGCAACGGGACTGGTCATTGAAATTGTTGTCCCTGATTCTTGGTGGCTGGGAAGGGCGCCTGGTTATGTTACGGCCCGCGGGCAGTTAGCTCTTGTTCGCTGCGTCGTGGGTTTCGAGTGCCTCGATAAGCATAGCGCGGGCCTTCTCGGAATCTCCGGCCTCGAATATCTCCAGCATTTTATCGGTAATCGACTCTGCCCACTGGTTCGGGGTCACCTTGAGGGCTCGCGACCGTTGCTCGATTCGGGCATCTGCCAGCATCGGCCCCATGTCGGCCCACCGCAGGCACTGACAGTTATCGTGATCGCTCATGCGCTCACGCAGCCTGCGAGCCAGCGCGGGGCTGGTTCCGGCTGTTGAAACCGCAACGGTTACATCGTTGCGCTGAATCAGCGACGGAGCGATCCAAGTGCATAGCGGGGTGACATCCATGACGTTGAGCAGGATGTTCCGCTCAGTCGCCTCTCTGGAAATGGCCTCGTTGGTCTCCTGCGACGAAGTGTCGGCGACTATCACGACCCAGCCACCGGCCAGGTCACCCGGCTGATATTTGCGGTCTACCCATTCGATTTTGCCGGACTCTGCAAATTCGCGTAGAACATCAGATATCTCGTTGTCCGGGCTGAACAGCTTTACGTCCGCACCGCATTCAAGCAGGTATTTCACCTTGCGTTGACCTTCATGTGCGTCGCCTCCGAATACGATTCCGAGACGAGATTTTACATCGAGATAAATACCGTAATAGCGCGGCAAAGGATTCTCCGTTTCAGGGTTGAGTGGTCTGCTTGCTCGAAGGGTTTTTAGCTAGCCGATAGGCTGGAGTTCTTCAATGACGAACTCATCTTCCACGAAGTAGCGGACTCGGGTTTTCTTGTATTCCCGCCTGCTGTAGACGAGCTTGCGTTCATCCAGGCCGGTTGCTTCGGCAATTTCCCGGCCGAACTGTTCACATTCATCTTCAGAAACTCCGTGGACCATCGTGAAGTGTGAATACGGCCAATCGTCGTATGTTGGTCGCTGGTAACAGTGGGTCACGGCAGGGTGTTGGGCCATAATGTCGCCAACTTCCTGCGCCCGGTCTTCGGGGACTTTCCATACGATCATTGCGTTCGACGAGAACCCGGCCCTGCGGTGGTGCAACACGGCGCTGTAGCGGCGCATGATCTTCCGTTCGGTAAGTTCGGCCGCAGTTTCGAAGATTCTTTCGACCGACATTCCAAGTCGCTCCGCCAGGCTATCGAACGGTCGGGATACCAGTTCGAGGTCATCCTGCATTACGCGGATGTAGTCGATAGTGTCCTGTGAAATGGTGGGAGCGGCGGTTTTAGAGTCGTCGGGCACGTAGGCGTCTTTAGCTGCCGATTTGCGTGTGACCATATCGAAGTTGACGCCGATTTTGAAGAACCGGATAGTCGGCAGAAGGCGGGTCGACTCTGCTCCGGTCAACTCGCCGAGTTTTGCGACTTCACCTTCGAGCGAGCGGTTGGGGGGCACTGCGATGGTGAACCAGAGGTTGAAATATCCGTCGCGCTCGTAGTTGTGGCTGATACCCGGATGTCGGTTAAGGAGCCGGGCCGCTTTATCGAGCGTGTCCTCTGAAAACCGCATTGCGACGAGCATCGACTGGTAGCTGAGTTTTCGGGTGTCGAAGATTGCCCCGATCTGGCGCACGACGTTCTTCGACCGCAGCACCCCGAGGCGATCAATTACGTCCTGTTCAGTGGTGCCTACCTGGTCGGCGATCTCTTTGAACGGTTCGGCAACAAGCGGAAACGCCGATTGGACCTGGTTCATGATCTTGCGATCAATGGAGTCGAATTCGTCGAGGGTCATGGTGTATGTGTGCTTACCGCCGGTGCAACTCTCGATGCCAGCGCGACGTTTGCAGTAACCGAAACGGACATACTGCCAGTGCATCACCAGGCGAGTCAGCGAGAGAATTAGTAGCTATTTAAGTACGAATTGTATCGTAGCGGAAGTTGATTCTGCGACCGCCAGAAACCCAGAAAACCGTGAGGATTGTTCCTGTCGTTATCTGTGGACAACTTCTGTCGTGCGGTGCGTGGTACCTACCAGTAGTTTTGATGGCCCAGTATGCGAAGTGTATTCAGGCGCGTTTCTGTAGCGTTTCTGGCGGTGTTCACTTTTGGGCGAAATTCTCACAAAAAGTTTGTGATTCACCTTTTTCCAAATCAAAGATCAAAATTTTCGAGCAGTCGTTCCCGATGTCGCCACTCGTCGTACATGCCCTCGTAGGCTCGGGCATGATTCGCGTTGGGTTCGTATTTCGTTAGCTCGGTAGCCCTGATCGCGGCATACTCTGCAGTCGATGGACCGCTGCCCGTGCCCGCGGCGACCAGTGAAAGCGCACCGAGCGATGTGGGGTCGCCAGATTCTGTGATGCCGATTTCGCAGTCGAGTACGTCGGCCAGAATCTGCCGAAATACCTTCGTCTTAATCATGCCGCCACCGATAGCGATGCTGAGTGCCGGGCCACGGAAGCTATCGAGCCGTTCCAGGTTGTGACGAATGCCGAATGCGAAATTTTCCAGTGCGGCCCGAGCCATCCCGTTCTGGTCGAGGCTTCCGAACGTTACTGGCACCGGAAACATGATTCCGCCGATCCGTGTTCCCCTGTTCGCCATGTGAACAAAGGACGGCCCGAGAAAGGACGATATTCCTGTCGAGCCGGGTTCGATTTTCGCGATTCCCTCGTCGAAACTCTCCATCACCGTGGTATCGACAGTTGACCCGTGCAACAACGAAAGCAGCCACTCGTATGTGCCGCCGGTCTCACCGGCGTTCCCCTCAAGAATCCAGCGGTTTTCGATCACATGTCGGCCCGTCCACATCGCCCTGGTGTCGTCGAACACTGGCCGTTCTGTCACTCGCTGACAGGCTGTACTCCAGCCTGAGATGATTCCGACGGCGTTCGGTAGCTGCGCCCCCATCCCGAGCAAGCCCGATTGTGTATCGGGGCCGCATGCTGCGACTGGTATGCCGGTGGGCAACCCGAGTAATTTAGCGAAATGACTCCTGAGTTTTCCAACGACTGTGCCGGGCGGGCAGGTGGCTGGCAGAGAGATATCGCCAAGGTTCAGCGCGGGTGCCAGTGCCTTTGCGGGCTCTCCGCTGGCGACGAGGCCAAGCCCCGATTCGACTGCGAGCGACTGTTCCATCATCAGTTCGCCTGTCAACTCCAGCACGATCCAGTCGGCAATTGCACACACAGTTCTGGTCCGTCCGTAGATATCCGGTTTGTTGGCAGCAAACCATTTCAGCCGCGCCCATGCGGTGAGAATTCCTGGTCCGTGACCGGTAACTTCCCATACATCGACCATCGTGTTTGAATCGATTTCCGCGCCTTCGATCACCGCTCGCATGTCGCGGTCTGGGCCTGCATATAGCGGACGTCCTTCGAGATCGAGCAACACGATACCCTGGCCCTGCGAAGTAACACCGATTCCCGAAATGTCGCCATGGCCGAGACCAGCTGCCGAGATAACCGATTGGGCAGTTGAGACTATTAGGTTCATCGCCTGTGCGGGGTCGAATTCAACAGTGCCGTCGGGGCCAGAGTCAGGCCTGAAGAAAGCTACCGGCGACTTTGTTGTTGCCAACGGTTCACCGATTGCTGGCCCTACCGTGACTCTTACATGGCTGGTTCCGAAGTCGATCGCAATGTAATTGTGTGGATTGCTGCCTGCCACGTTAAGCTCCTGGCGCTTTCGGCGTCGTCCGGGCGAGAGCCCCCGTGCCGATATCTTCGGCGATGTATCCGGCCGCGAGGTTCCCGCTGCGCACTGCCGATTCCATGGTCGAGGGCCAGCCGGTGTCGGTCCAATCGCCAGCGAGGTAGAAACCGGGCAGGGGGGTTTTCTGGGACAGTCGAAATTTCTGCGACCCGGTTCCCACTCGGAATGTTGCATCAAGCATTTTCACGACCGTGAATTTTCGTATCGTTGCGTTACTGGCTTCTGGGAATATTCGTTCCATTTCGGTGGTGAAAATTTCACGTAATTCCTGTTTAGAGCGGTCTTTCCATTCCCACGCTCCGCTTAACGAAATGACGATGTGTTGACCACCGTCGTCGTCTCTCGATTTCAAGTCGGTGTCGTTAAAAACCCACTGAAGCGGGCTGTCCAGCACGGCAACATATTTCTCTCTCAACACAGGCCGGTCGTACCAGATGTGAATGGCGACTATGGGGGCTGTCCTGACGAATTCTGCGGGGGTGAAGAAATCAGGAAAGGCATTCGGGTCATTATCTGAGTCGTCATTTGGTGGGCCGCCGGGGATCAGCGGTGTCATCGCCGCCGCAGGTACGGCTGAAATAACAGCCTCACCGTAAACAGCCTCACCGCCAGTTGTCACTATCCCGGTGATTCTGCCAGCATCAACCTTCAGAGATGCTACATCGACCCCGGTCCGTATCTCGCCGCCGTGCCGTTCTATGAATACACGAGCGTTGTCGCCTGTCAGCGCCGAAAGTCCGACCAGCGGAATGCCCATCGCCGGGTTCCGTGCCTGGCCCAGCAGAGCGATCTTAAAGAGCATGATGCCGGTATGTGCGCTGACAACGGAAATATCGTCGTTGAGCGACGGCAGGATGATGAGGTTCCAGAAATTCTGAATTGTTTCGTCGTTCTGACCATGATCTCGCAGCCAGTCTTCGAAGGTCACATTATCGTGAACCGAGTTTGTACCCAGCCGGGTGAGCCTGATGCTCAAAAGCCCCCACAAAATCCATAACTTGCCTTTCATGCCCAGATGCTTGTAACCGAGAAGAGCCGACAGGTTGGCAAGCGCACCCGGCAGTCTCCGCGCCCGCAACCAGCTAAGGCGACCGTTTTTCAGCACTGGCAGGCCCATCCGCTTTTCGAGCCTGATCTGATCCCACGCGCCGATATCTCTTATGTACTGCTGGAACTGATCGCACGCACCAACGAAAACATGCTGGCCGTTGTCGATTTCTATGCCGGTATCGCTATCGATAAACGAATAGGCACGGCCGCCCAGAAACGGGCGTTTTTCCAGCACGATTGGCTTCAGGCCCAGTTGGATCAGGCGCACCGCGGCAGCCAGCCCGGCGATTCCGCCGCCAATGACGACTACCGTCCGTGTTGCCATGGGCTATAGAAACCTGATTCCGCGACTTCGCAGCCATATGACGGCCAGCAGCCTGAACTTCTGGAATTTCGAAAGCCCAACCCGGTGGTTCAGCACGTCGTAATCGTTCTTTTCCATCTGGTCGAGCAGGGTTCGGTAGACGCTGGTCATAGTTTCAGGGCACGATCTGGACTGGCTATCGAGCAGGGGAAACAGGCGAACGCCTGACGCCAGATAATCTCGGGCGCGGCCTACCTGGAACTTCATAAACCGCCTGAACTCTGGCGTGACCCGTTTGTTGCGAAGGTCGTCGACAGAAACACCGTATTCGGCCAGTTCACTGGCAGGCAGGTAAACACGGCCAAGTTCAGGGTCTTCGGTTATGTCGCGGAGGATGTTTGTCAGCTGCAGGGCGATGCCGAGATCGGTTGCATACTCTATCGCCCGTTCGTCTTCGTACCCGAACACTTCGATGAGAGCCAGCCCGGTGGCACTGGCAACCAGTTTGCAGTATTTGACCAAGTCATCGAATGTTTCGTACGTTGCGCCGTTCAGGTCCATTCGGCAACCATCGACTACGTCCAGAAGGTGCCTCTGGTCTATCGGGTATCGGTGCAGCGTATCGCCAAGGGCAATCCACATATCGCCATCTGCCTGGCCATCGTACGCGTTGGCGAGTTTAACTCGCAGCGAATCCAGTGCCTCTCCGGCCTTGTCGCCGTACTCGCCCTCATCGACTATGTCGTCGGCCATACGACAGAACGCGTAGCCAGCGTAAACGGAATTTCTTTTATCTGGCGGCAGGGTGACGAACGCATAGTAAAAGTTGGACGAGGCCGCCTTCGTGGCATCGGCTACGGCTTCGTAGGCGCGTGCTATCTGCTCGGGCGTTGCGATAGCGTTGAACCTGGCCTTTGGTTCTGGCTTTGGGGTCGTTTCTGTCATCGCTTTAATTTCTGGCATTTTAGTCACCGGGCCTTGCAGAAGATCTGAATGCACTCGCCGGTATGAGGCTTAACCCGAACTTTGATCTGAACCATGTTCCGGTCAGGATTTTCGTTTTACCCAGTTTCGATAACGTTGGCCGTATGCTCAGCACATCGTAGTCCTGTCGCTCAATCGCCTGCAGGATAGCAAGGCCGCCGCGCGTGAACAGTGCGAGGTCTGATCTCAGAGAACGGTCGAGATGCTTGTTCAGGGGGAACCCATCTGTGAAAAGCTGCCTTGCACGTTCGACCTCGAACCGCATCAATGCCCTGAATCGATCGTCGATCCTGCCTTCCGATATCTGCTCTTCCGAAACCCCGAACCGCTCGAGGTCTTCAAGCGGAATATAGATTCGGCCGATTTCGTAGTCACGTTTTACGTCCTGCCAGAAATTGGTGAGTTGCAGGCCAGTGCAAATGTGATCGGATAAAACCTGCAGGCGCGGCTCTCTGACACCGCCCAGGTAAAGTACGAGACGTCCGACTGGATTTGCCGAATATGTGCAATATTCCAGCAGGTCGTCGTAGGTTTCGTGGCGCACGATCTTCTGATCGCGTCTGTTGGCCTGAATCAGCCGTTTGAATGGTTCGGCGGGGATATTAAATATGCGAATCGTTTCGGCCAGCGCAACAAAATACGGGTGAGTTGGAGCAGCATCGCTGTGTGAACCCGTGGCGCGAGAGCTCGGGTAGCACGAGTCGAGTTGTTGTTCCCACAGGTCGAGCAACGCCAGCCTGTCGCCAGTTGCCTCGTCACCGAGATCATCTACACCGCGCGAAAAGGCGTATATCGAATAAAAGTGCCGACGAAGCTGTTTCGGGAGGAGCCGAGAACCGACGCTGAAGTTTTCGTAATGGGTTCGCGCAAGCTCTTCGCACAGATTGAACGTTGCGTCGAGATAACCTGGCGAGCCGGGCCCAATTTCCATGCTGGGGGCCGGGAGTTTGGCAGCCGAAGTAACTGACTGAGTCATGGGCTGCCAGTTTTCTGGCGGGCGACAAAAGAAGTTGCCCGGCTATGAGCTACAGCCCCATCACCTGCACTGCAACCTGGCGGGGCTTCGGCTCGTCTAATTCAACCAAGATTACGCGCTGGAATTCGCCCAGCAGTGGCTTGCCATCGATTACAGGAACTATTTCCGAAGTGCCAAGAATCAGGTGCTGGCAGTGGGCATGACCGTTCGGGCACTCGTTGGGGCGCATGCTTACCGTGCGCAATTCGAAATCGTTGTGCCCGTAGTAAGCATCTTTGGGTGCGCTTCGTTCGAGAAAATGCTCGATATCCTGCAACAGGAGAGGCTCGTTCTCGTTGATTATGACCGAGAACGTTGTGTGAGTGCTGTAGATCGAAACCTGGCCCTGCTTGATTCCTGATTCGGCAACCAACTGGACTACGGTATCGGTGAAGTCGATCAATTCAGGAGCGTCGGTCGATTCGACCTGCACTATCTTGCTGAAGACCTTGAACTCGGAACCAGTTGTAAGCCCACCAGAAGATGTGCCGTTCAACACGCTTATTCTGCCAGCCTCTACGGCCGACAACATACGTGTCTTTCCCGAATGCAAACTTATTTCCCCCTGAAATACCAGGACCGGACTTTTCTCAGCGAGTGTAACTTACAGTAATCCCGCTGAGAACACGCGTTCCAGAGTCGTAATTATTAGCCAATTTTCCAGCCAGACACACAGCCACAGACATGGTACTTGAACTGGAGCGGTTGGGCATCTGTCATAAAGAGCAGCAGAAGTACCTGGAATTTGGACCCGGTAAGACCGTGCTCGTCGGTTTGATTCAGCAAACCAGTATAGCGGCCCTGTAAAGCAATTCGACCAGATAGTAGTCGGAATATGGTTTGAGATCGGTTATCTGTGGCGTTCGGCGATGGGAAGCAATGCACTTACCTGCATCGGTTTTGCCATTGCGAAGCGAGCGGATCACGTTGTATCGGCGGTCTGATCTTCGTTCGTTAACGCCGAGTAGGCTTCCATGAAAGCGGTCATGAATATCGTTAGCGAAGCACTCGCCCGCCTCGAAGACCGGCCCAGCCGCATGAGTGATGGCAAAGTCAACGGATACTTCGATAGATGATTGATGTATGCCGTGACCCCACGCTGGAGCGGCCCCGACCCGGTGCGGTCGACGATTTTCGGGAGATTGAAATCCCAGGCATCGAGTACGCTCAGGACCGATACCCACGGAATTCCGGCAGTGCTGGCAACTGTCGCTACGGCGTGAGTCTGGGTGTCTACTGCGGTGGCGTTGATCGATTGACCGAGCCAGCGTTTCATCCCCGACGTTTTGGTTATTCTCGACGCCGTGGCGATGGTTCCGTGGTGATAGTCCATACCGGATACTTCAACGGCGGTGCGGGCTGCTAATCGCAGGGTTCGGTCTGGGCCAAGCGATTCGTCTATATCGACCATCGACCAATCAAATGGCGTGCCGGGAAGGTTGACGACGCGGGCCGCGATAACGATATCCCCAGAAACCTGATGATCTCTCGTAGCACCGCAGAACCCGAAAGAAATTATTGCTGTTGGTGAAAAGTTTTCGATAGCCCATTCCGTTGCACGGGCCGACCTTTCAGTGCCCGAACCGCTCAGTACTATCACAGGCAAAGGCAACGTAATGCTTCTGGTTTCTTCAACGGTCGAGGTGTCTGAAGTTGGAGGGCGAAACGCCATGAAATCTTCAGGGGCTTCGATCGCGACGTAACCTCCGGAACGGATGATTCCGACTGCCTCACGATGTAATGAACCGACTGCGACGATCATAAGTATTTTCGGCCGCTTCTTGAGCCGGGCACTAAAACTGGCTGACGTGGGTCAAC